>NZ_JBCPGE010000006.1:0-131000 GCF_040914025.1 Ruminococcus sp. RTP21484sp1_RTP21281st1_A8_RTP21281_210402 | reverse complement strand
TCGGAAAGCCGTGTGAGGGAGAACCTCATGCACGGTTTGATGAGGGGCGGATGAAAATTTCATCCGCCTACTCTACCTAGGAGAACACAAATGAGATACCATTATCAGAAACCAGATATTTATAGATCAATGTATGGAGAAACTTATATTTGCAATCATCCAGTGTATAACAAATGCACACTGTTTAGAATAGGAGACAATGGATTAGCCGTTATTCAGCAGAGATTTAATGCAGAAACCAAAAGTACCTGGTGGGGAGAAGTGGATGCTTGGCTAACAGATACTTTATATCTACATCCAGGCTTTAGGAAATATTTTGACAACAGATGTGGAACATGTAAGGACGGGTTATACCCTACAGTAACGGTCAGACAGATTATGTGGGCATTAAAAATGAAGCCTATTCAGAGGCAACGATGGGAAACTTGTTTTGACAGGAGAGAAATATAGCGAAAATTACATGGGATGTTATGAAAGGAGAGTGACATTTTATGAACAAAACCATAATATTTGACGAAAAGTCATGCCAATGGAGTAAAAACGAATTGGTCAATGCGTGGACGTTAGGTGCTTACGAATGTCGATTAAACGATCATTTACAGACCCGCGGATACTTATTGCTGAGAGATGTATACGAAGCATTAGGAATACCGATAACTAAAGAATCGTTAATCGCCGGGTGGGTAAGAGCTAAAATCCATGAACAGTTTAGATTTGAAATTTATACAAAAACGAATGGCGTGATGGAAGCCGTACTACCGGATATGGAATTAGACATACGATATGCATTACCATCGGAAGAAGAGTCCTAACAAGGGCTCTTTCTTTTTCGCCATTTTTACAGCTCCTATTATGAGAAACGATAGCTTTTGAAAGGAGAAAAGGAGCATGGATGAAATGAGAATAGTATCGAAATTCACAAGAGGAATTATTTCCAAAGCGTTGAAGATGGTGGTACATAAGAAAACTGGATATAACGTGGATATTCAGTTAAATGAGATTACTACCACAATCAATGATGGAAAGACACACCTTCACTTGGATGTAGATGCTGAGCTGGAAAAGGACGAGCTTATTAAAATTCTAAAAAGTATCGGTTTGAACTAACCGGGAGGGGCGTGGGCAACGCCTCTTTCTTTTTACTTCGCAAAATTTACAAGGACTATTATGAGAGAAAGAGAAACGGGTAGCTCGATTGGGAGAGCAACGGATTGTTCCGTACTGCTTCTCTTTTATTTTTTATCGAAAGGAGAGCTAGTAAATGAATGTCTATTGAAGAATTAAAGCTAATGCTTAGTGACGTATTCGAGTTGGATATGTGGTTTCCAGAGTATTCTATTCGAAACCGAGAGTTCGAAAAGTCAAGTTATTCGGTCTGGGCATTAAAGGAATTAACAGAGTATGTCTCACAAAAAGTTTATCCAAGAAAGGAGGTTGCAGTTGACGAAATAATTGTACTTACGAATGAATTTAGAAACAAGATGAGACGGTATGCTCAAATCAGACAAGATAACAATTTTATGTTTGTTGTGGCACAAGATATTTTGTCTGATGTATTGGATGTGTTGCGTGCCACGAAATGAAAGGAGATAGTATGAAGAAATTAAACAAGAAGAATCTGAAAAAGGCATCACCAACCCTTTTATCATGTTTTGGAGCTGTTGGAGTAATTGGAACGTCTGCTCTGGCTGTAAAAGCTACGCCAAAAGCTCTTAGAAAAATAAGAGCAGATAGTAGAGAGAATCATAATGACCCGAATGCGTACACAAAACTCGAAGCTATTCAGTCCGCATGGATTTATTATGTTCCATCTGTAGTTATGGGAGCAGCAACGATTATTTGTATATTTGGAGCAAATATTCTGAACAAACGTCAGCAGGCGGCTTTAACCAGTGCTTATGCGTTGCTCAATGATGCATACCAGGATTATCGAGATAAACTGAAAGAACTGTATGGCGAGGATGCTCACAGAAAAATTATGGAAGCCATTGCTGTGGAGAAAGCAGATGATGTCTATATCGCGTCAGATGGATTTATCGGCGGCGGATCTCTCGATATTGAAGAGCATAATCCAGATGATAATGTATTATTCTATGATAGCTACTCAAAAAGATATTTTGAAAGCTCTCTTAATCGGGTAATTCAAGCAGAATATTACTCCAATCGAGATTTTGCCATTGGAACCCAATTATCAGTAAATGATTTTTATGGATTTCTTGGATTAGATCCGATTGATGATGGGGACGAAATTGGTTGGACGATGAGCAGTGGTTATAGCTGGATCGATTTTCGTCATTATAAAACGACATTGGAAGATGGGTTGGAAGTCTGCATTATTGACATGGATTATGTTCCAGAATTGGATTTTGAACAGTGCTAATTCGCAAAATGCACAAATGCTATTATGAAAGGAGAGTGAAGTCATGAACAGTAAGATGATTAAGGTTATTGGAATGGCAGCAACACTGATTGGAATAGGGGTAAATCTTATAACCGATTGGGTTGATGACCAAAAGATGGATGAAAAAATTGACAAAAAGGTGAATGAAGCACTTGCCAAGAAAGAAGCGGAGGAGTCCTGATGTGGACTCTTTTCGTTTTTATTTTTGCTAATGTTGTCCATTGAAAGCGTGATTTACATCATCCAGTATTGCCTTAATGAATCTTTGCAGGATTGTAGCTTTGAGCAGGGGAGCTATTTAAAATGGACGGTTAATGAATTATTAGATCGTCTTAGAGAAAATCCTGAAGTAACGCCTCTGATTATAATCAAAGATTTTAGAAATCAGATGGAAGAATATTCAAAAGTAAGTCCATTGACTGCAAGTATATTTTGTACCGCAAAAGAATTGACAGAATGGATTATCAACCTGCTAGTTGCTTAAATTTTAAATATTAACGAGAATAGGAGAAAATATTATGCCATTAGAAACTTTTGCCGCATCAAAACTTGTTCAGAAAATGCTTAGCTCTAATGCTTCACAGGAGGAACTTTATAACGCAAAGAAATATTTATTGGCGGCTGTAGATTACGATTCAGCATCGCTTGCGTTGAAATCTGTTGCAAATGAAACAAATATTAAAGAACTGAGTAAGAAATACCCGCTTTATGGTTCATGGATGGGTTCCAGCGATATATCTGCCAAAGAATTACTTAATTTAAACTTCGGTGTACCAAAGCACGAATATGATTTTTCCAAAACTAAAGTAGGTGACAAGATTACAGTAGACTTGAAAGAACTGGGAAAATTTGAAGCTACTGCCTATGAAGTGACAGATAACAACGTTCTTTTCATCTTTGATGATTATATTGCAGAGCGTCCTATGAATGAAAAGCCTACGAACGAAGGCGGATATGAAAAATCAGATCTGAAGAAATGGATTGATAGCTATTTATATAGTTTATTTCCATTAGAGTTGAAAACACGTATCATCGAGCTCACCATTCCTACAGTTGGACAGGTTGTTGGCTGGGACGATGCGTGGGATAAAAGCCATTTTGAACCAGATGGAGACGAACAGCTTCCACTTATGAAAAAGAGACGCAATCGAGTTGCTTATTTTAATAATGAATGCGAATGGGGCTGGCTTCGTAATGCAATGAAAAAAGAATACTCTTCGGCTTACTTTGCCAATGTGACCGGCAGCGGCAATGCGACTTACCCCGGCGCTTCGAACTCTCGTGGGGTTCGTCCGGCTTTCCGTGTGGTTAAGAAACTCAGCCTGTAATAACCTTCCGCCCCTTGTGGGCGGTATTACTAAAATTTGGAGGATATTTTGAAATGCAAAAAGTAAATCTACCGAAAGTGCTCAACGATTTGAAAATCAGAACAGTAAAACGTAGTCCGGAAATATTAACTGGCATTGGAATTGCTGGGATGATCACGACAACTGTGATGGCTGTAAAAGCAACTCCGAAAGCGCTCGTATTGATTGAACGCGAAAAAAATCGAGTGAACCATGAAAATTTGGAAGAAGCGAAGAGATCTGGCTGTGAAGAATGCAATCAAATCAGTCACTTAGAGCCGCTTGAAATTGTAAAAATCACGTGGAAATGCTATATTCCAGCTGGTATTACTTGTTTCGTGTCAATGGCTTGCTTGATCGGGGCAAGTTCTGTTAATCTCAGACGTAATTCTGCTCTGGCGATGGCATACACATTATCCGAATCCACTTTGAGAGATTATCAGAAAAAGGTAGTTGAGACCATCGGAGAGAAGAAGGAGCAGACAGTTAGAGATGCAGTCGCCAAGGAACACGTAGAAAAGAATCCCATAGAAAATAAAGAAGTTATCATCGTTGGCCGTGGCGATACTTTATGTTTTGATACTGTGTCTGGTCGATATTTCAGATCAGATATAGAGACAATCAAAAAAGCTGAAAATGAACTGGATGCCAGATTGAGAACCGAAATGTATATTTCCCTTAATGATTTCTATTATGAAATCGGTTTGGAACCGCTTAGAACAATCGGGGACGATCTTGGATGGAATATTGACAGAGGATTTCTGGATTTGAGTTTTAGTTCTCAATTAGCTACAGATGGAACGCCCTGCCTGGTAATCGACTATGGAGTTGCTCCGAGATACGATTATCGTAATCTTATGTAAGTACGCAAAATTTACAAAGTATATTATGAAAGAAAATTAATTTCGAAAACTGAAAGGAGAAAGAAATCATGGAAAACAACAATGAAATCATCGAAAACAGCGAGGAAGTTATGGAAACAGCAACTGAAGAAATCGTTAAGGCGGCTTCAAGCAACAGCAGTTTCAGTACAGCTACTAAGTTTGGATTAGCTATGATTGCGGGAGGATTGATCTGCAAATTTGTAGTAGAGCCAGGCGTAGCAAAATTGAAAAGAAAAGCAGAAGAACGTGCAGCGAAGAAAAGTGCATCTAATCCTAATAACGTTGTTGACGCGGATTATGAAGAAGTTCCAAATGACGATGCTCCAGAAGAATAAGCATCGAAATGAATTTTAGGAAGATTGAGTCTTAGAGAAATCTAGGACTCTTTCTTTTTTGTTTTTATATGGGAGGTGTCCTATGAACCAGTATACGTATGATGGTCCTGTTATGAATTTCGGGACTTGTATTTCAGATCAATGGCATGGAACAACATATGCTGTATCTGAGAAAAAAGCCAGGAGTAATTTGGCTTATCAGTTTAAGAAAAATAACAATCGCATAACGGGATCGAGGATCACTCTCCCGGGAAAGGTGAAGATGGTGAACAAATATGACTATTGATTTGGATACAGTTATTGGATTTGTTGGTGTAACAGTTGGCTTATTTGGTCTCGGATATGCTGTTGGAGCAAATAAGAAAATGAAAGAAGTTAGTGAAGTAGTTGGAAAATCCGTGGATTCCATGATTTCTGACGGTAAACTTGATATTCCCAAAGAACTTATTAATGAAACCATTAAGGAACGGGTGAACGAAAAAGTTGATTGCGAGATACAGAGAAAAGTAAAAGCGGCGTGCGATAACATTGTTGTAGATGTGAAAACTTCCATGTACAACAAAATCAGTGATGCTGCGGAGAGAGCTGTAGATTCGACATACCGTTCTATGGAAGTTGAGGCGAAAGAGAAAATCAGAAAAGAGCTTCGTAATATTGATATTTCTGGTTTGAAACGGGAAGTAAAGGCTGAAGCTAAAGAAGCCGTTACCGAGAAACTTCAGTCTTCTATGGATGATATCCTCGAAACCTATAATTCAAATCTTGCCAACGTGCAGAATATTTATAGCACGATCGCGAAATCAATGGCTGGAAGAGCATAAATTGGGAGGTGGTTAGAAAATGGCGACAGAAGAGTATAAATCAAATTCTCATAAATCAAAGGAGCAAAGTCAAGCGCCGATTGAGAAAAAGGTTGAGAAAGTAATTTCTGGTTCTGCGAAGTCTAAGAAAAAGGGTGGAATTCAGAAATTTACAGGCATGTTTGTTCCGGAGGATGTTGATGATGTAAAAAGTTATATTTTTGAGGACATTGTGGTTCCTTATGTAAAAGACATGTTCCTCGATGCTGTAAAAGCATTTTTAGGCGTTAATGGAAGCTCTCGGGGAAAATCATCCGCATCTTCAAGAGTATCATATCGAAAATATTATGATGATAGAGAAAGAAGAGATAGCGGATCTAGTAATCACACTCGATCTGGATATGAGTACGACGATATTATTATCGAAAATCGAGGGGAAGCCGAAGATGTGTTATCCAGAATGGATGAGCTTATTGATCAATATGGTTTGGTGAGCGTTGCCGATCTGTATGATCTTGTTGGTATTAATGGAAATTATACCGACAACAAGTATGGTTGGTTTAATATCCGAACGGCTTCCGTAGTTCGTGTACGAGATGGCTACATGATAAAGCTGCCAAAAGCAGTACCATTAAATTAAAGAGGAGAAACGAAATGAATAAAACTGAAATTGTTAAAAAGGCATCATCTGCCTTTGGAAAAGTAAATATTAAACTCAGAAAGCATAGTCCAGAGCTTTTAATTGCTGCTGGTGTAGTTGGAACCGTCGTTAGCACAGTTCTCGCTTGTAAAGCAACTACAAAATTGAGCACTATTCTGGATGAATCAAAAAACAATATTGAAACTATTCACAAATGTAAAAATGATAAAGAAATGGAAGATCGGTATTCCCAGGAGGACGCCAAGAAGGATTTAGCAATTGTGTATGCACAGACTGGTGTTAAGATTGTAAAACTGTATGCTCAAGCTGTGGTTCTCGGAACTATTTCTATTGCTGGAATTGTTGCGTCCAATAATATTCTCAGAAAAAGAAATGTAGCATTGGCTGCCGCTTACGCAACTGTCGATAAATCTTTCAAAGAATATCGTAGCAGAGTGGTTGAACGATTCGGTGATGATGTTGATAAAGAGCTTCGGTACAATATCAAAGCTAAGAAAATCGAAGAAACGATCAAGGATCCCGAAAGCGGAAAAGAAAAGAAATCCAAAACAACTGTAAACGTTGCTGCTCCAACGGTCGATGATTATGCGAGATTCTTTGATAAGACTTGTCGTCATTATGAAGAGAATATGAATTACAATCTTATGCTTCTTAGATCACAGCAGCAGTTGGCAAACGATAAACTTGTTGCAGACGGATTCCTGTTTCTTAGTGATGTGTATGATATGCTCGGTATTACTCGTACAAAGATGAGCCAGTCTGTTGGTTGGATTTATAAACCAGATGGGAATTCTAACGGAGACAATTTCGTTGATTTCGGAGTTATGGTTGTTAAAAGAGAAACTGAAGACGGCGGATATGAAGATGCCATCTTAATGAACTTTAATGTTGACGGTCCTATTCTGGATCTTATCTGATGGAAAGGAGATTTTATTATGACGGGATTAATGGCTTTTACATTTTCAGCAGCAGCTGGCATTTGCTTCTTTAGTGGAATCGCAGTTCTTATGGGTGGAAAGGGGAATCACTAATGGACGGATTTGGAAATTTCATTTCAATGATGGACTTTATTCTTGATACGAAAAGAAAACGTCATATCACAGGAGGCATTCTTTTGAGTGCTTCCTTACTTTTCGGAGGGCTCGCTCTTACCGTGATGACAATCAATGAGGGGGAAACTAATGATAATGAATAAAAAGACAACTATTCTTTTAGCATTTATTTTAGGAGCGGCTTCTGGATCTGCTGTAACTTGGTATTCGGTTAAGAAAAAATATGAAGAGATTGCGCAAAGAGAAATTGATTCGGTAAAAGAAGTTTTTGCTAATCGCGAAAAAGAACGGAATAAAGATGTTGTAGCGAAAAACGTAACCGAAGACAAAAAAGAAAAGCCGGAACTCAAAGAATATGCAGCCAAACTTCATAGACAAGGTTATACAAAATATTCGGAGTATTTTGATGGTGGTATCAGCGAAGAGAAAGAAAGCGTGGTTAACGGTCCGTATGTGATTTCTCCAGAGCAGTTTGGTGAAAATGAAGATTACGAGAGAATTAGTTTGACATATTATGCCGATCAGGTATTGGTGGATGAAAACGATGAAATGATTGAAGATGTGGAGGAGATGGTCGGTTTTGAGTCGTTGAACCATTTCGGAGAATATGAAGATGATTCGGTATTTGTCAGAAATGACGCTAAGAAATGCGATTATGAAATTCTCCTGGATCAGAAGTTATATTCTGATGTAATCGATGAGATGCCACATCAGATGGAGGTATGATGACAAGTGATGAACTGAATAAGGCATATTTTGAGTGGATGTACGGTCTTGTCTGTGACGATGAAGCATCTTACCGAGAACTATTTCATTTCCTTCATGGTGTTGATTTTACATACACTATTGATATGGATGGAAATCGTTTTGATGATGGTGTCAATCTGCGATATCGCTTTGCAGATGAATGCAGGTATAGTGGACGGCTAGTTGCGAAATATTTAGACACTCGTCCATGTAGTGTATTGGAGATGCTTTTAGCACTAGCCATTCGATTAGAAGAGCATATTATGTCAGATCCAGAGCGTGGCGACCGAACTAGAATTTGGTTCTGGACTATGCTTTCTAATCTGGAGCTCGATGATATGATTGATTCCAGATTCGATGCGAATCATGTAGAAAATGCGATTCAGAAATTATTGAATCGGGAATACGGACGTGACGGTAAAGGCGGTTTGTTCAGAATAAAGCATTGCAAATGCGATTTAAGAAACGTTGAAATCTGGTATCAGGCAAACTGGTACTTAAACGGCGTGAAATAGGAGGTAATATTATATGCTTGAGTATATTTTCAATAGTATGAAAAACACGGAGAAAAACTTCGAAATCATTTGCAGAAATCTGAAGAGGCAGAAGAGTTTTAACAAGTCTGTTGTATTCTTTGCTTTTTCTGTAGCTGCTTATGCATTTACAAATGAAATTGAAAAAAGGAACCAGGCAATGAGAATCAAGAATCTTGAGAAAGAGATTGAAAATATCAACAATAGAAACAACGAGCCAGGAGACGAAATGTGATGTGATGATGGATTTTATGATAATTTCAACACGTTCCAACAAACGCGGAATAATTGAAATCTATCCTAAATTTATAATCAAAAAAAGTTCTGATTTGATGATCCGCGGCGGTGATTTTTATGCTATCTGGATTGAGGAACGAGGATTATGGTCTACGGACGAACAAGATGCATTGCAACTTATCGACCGTGAATTGGATAGATATGCCGAAGAAAATAGAACGAAATTCAATTCAGACATAAAAGTTCTGCATATGTGGGACGCTGAATCTAAAATGATAGATTCGTGGCACAAATATTGCCAGAAGCAAATGAGAGACAATTTTCATGCGCTTGACGACAAACTTATATTTTCAAACATGGAAACAAATAAAAAAGACTACGCCAGCAAAAAGTTGAGTTATCCGCTTGAAGCTGGCGATTTGTCTGCTTATGAGAAATTAATGTCTACTTTATATTCCGAAGAAGAACGAACGAAAATAGAGTGGGCTATAGGTTCTATCGTATCTGGCGAGTCAAAGAAAATACAGAAATTTATGGTTCTTTATGGCGCACCAGGATCTGGAAAGGGAACAGTTTTAAATCTCATACTTTCATTATTTGAGGGTTATTACTCAGTATTCGATGCAAAAGCATTGGGATCGAGTAGTAACTCTTTTGCATTGGAAGCATTTAAAGCCAACCCACTTGTCGCGATTCAGCATGATGGTGACTTGTCTAAAATCGAGGATAATACTAGACTGAACAGTTTAGTTTCTCACGAGCTTATGACTGTGAACGAGAAGTTTAAATCTGCATATTCCAGTAGATTTAATGCTTTCTTATTTATGGGAACTAACAAAGTAGTAAAAATAACAGATGCAAAATCGGGTCTTATAAGACGACTGATTGATGTATCACCCTCTGGGAATAAATTAAGTCCGAAAGAATACAAAGCAATTGTAAGTCAGATTGATTTTGAGTTGGGCGCGATTGCTTATCATTGTAAAAATGTATATTTAGCAAATCCTGGCAGATATGATGATTACATTCCAATCACCATGCTTGGTGCATCAAATGATTTCTACAACTTTATAATTGATTCTTATCACGTATTCAAGAAAGAAAACGGAACTACACTAAAAGCAGCATGGGAGATGTACAAAACTTATTGCGATGAGGCGAAGGTGAGTTATCCGTTTTCGCAGAGGGTGTTTAAAGAGGAACTTAAAAACTATTTCAGAGATTTTCAGGAAAGATTTAATTTGGACGATGGAACCAGAGTGAGAAGCTATTACGTGGGATTTCGAACTGAAAAATTCGAAGCGGAAATCGTATCGGATAATTCTTCGGAAGGGATAGCAACTAATGCTATAGAACTTCACGATAGTGCTGTTTCCATATTTGATGAGATGTGTGGGGATTGCCTGGCACAATATGCTTCGGACAATGAAACTCCTCAGAAAAAATGGGAAAAAGTAACTTCTAAATTATCAGAGATAGATCCAACAAAACTCCATTACGTAAAAGTTCCAGAAAATCATATCGTTATTGATTTTGATATTCCAGATGAGCAAGGGAATAAATCTTTAGAAAAGAATATGACAGAAGCTAGTAAATGGCCTCCGACATATGCCGAA
Organism: Ruminococcus sp. RTP21484sp1_RTP21281st1_A8_RTP21281_210402; assembly: GCF_040914025.1. Taxonomy (NCBI): domain Bacteria; kingdom Bacillati; phylum Bacillota; class Clostridia; order Eubacteriales; family Oscillospiraceae; genus Ruminococcus; species Ruminococcus sp. RTP21484sp1_RTP21281st1_A8_RTP21281_210402. The sequence continues at coordinate 120,388 of NZ_JBCPGE010000006.1, read as the reverse complement.
CTCTCTAAATCTGGACAAGGTGTGCATCTTCATTATATTTACACTGGAGATCCAGCTGCATTGAGCAGAGTATATGACGACCATATTGAAATTAAGGTCTTTACTGGAAAAAGCTCATTGAGACGTAAGTTGTCCAAATGTAACAATCAACCTATCGCAAAGATTAGCTCTGGTTTACCACTGAAAGGAGATAACAAAATGGTAAATTTTGAAGCAATAAAAAGCGAGAAAGGGCTTAGAACACTGATAAAACGAAATCTCAATAAAGAGATTCATCCTGGAACTAAGCCGAGTATCGATTTTATATACAAAATATTGGAAGACGCATACAAAAGTGGTCTTCAGTACGATGTAACAGATATGCGGAATGCAATATTAGCATTCGGTGCAAATAGTACACACCAAGCAGAATATTGCGTGAAGCTTGTAAGTAAGATGCACTTTAAATCAGAAGAACCAGCCTGCGCTGTAAAAAATGAAAAGGCAAAGCTGGTCTTTTATGATATTGAAGTTTTTCCAAACTTGTTTCTTGTCAATTGGAAGCTGGAAGGCGTCGGAAAACCGGTAATACGTATGATCAATCCTACACCACAGGAAATTGAGGAACTTATGCAATTTCGGCTGGTTGGATTTAACTGTCGCAGATACGATAATCATTTCTTATATGCGCGACTTATGGGGTATACCAACGAACAGCTTTATAATCTTTCACAAAGAATTATTAAAGGTGGTCCAAATTGCTTCTTTGGTGAGGCGTATAACGTATCGTATACGGACGTTTACGATTTTGCATCCGCTGGAAACAAGAAGAGCTTAAAGAAGCTTGAAATTGAGATGGGAAATCTTTCTGAAGAGAAGCTCAAAAAGAAAGGATTTTCAGATTTCGAAATTCAGATCATCAAAGCTGGAACTCATCATCAGGAACTTGGACTTCCATGGGACCAGCCGGTACCAGAGGAATTATGGATTAAGGTCGCTGAATATTGTGACAACGATGTTATAGCAACTGAGGCAGCATTTACATATCTGAAAGCCGATTGGACCGCAAGACAAATTCTGGCAGATTTAGCAGAAATGACTGTAAACGATACAACCAATAGTCTTACAACCAGAATTATATTTGGTAAAAATCGTAATCCTCAGAATGAATTTCATTATAGGGATTTATCAAAGCCTGTTGGTACGCTTGATCAGGAAAGTCTTGATTTCTTAAAAGAAGCTTGCCCTAAAATGATGGAAGATTTTCATTATGGTTGGAAAAATAACGGTAAGGAAAAAGTTCCATTTGAAGAATCCAGTATTCTACCATATTTCCCTGGGTATGAATTTGAGTGTGGAAAATCGACCTATAGAGGCGAAGAAGTCGGAGAGGGTGGATTTGCACAAGGTGCTCCTGGAATGTATGGAAATGTTGCGCTTTTGGATGTTTCATCAATGCACCCGCATAGTGTAATCGCAGAGGTGCTATTCGGACCTAAGTTTACAAGAGCGTTCCGGGAAATTGTTGAAGGACGAGTGAGCATCAAACATGAGGCATGGGATATTGTGAATACTATGCTGGATGGAAAACTTACTCCATATATTCAGAGGGTTATTGATGGCGATATGACATCGAAAGATTTAGCAAATGCGTTAAAGACAGCCATCAACTCGGTGTACGGACTCACATCCGCTTCATTTGCTAATCCATTTAAAGATCCAAGAAATATTGACAATATTGTAGCTAAACGTGGAGCTTTATTCATGATTGACTTGAAGAACGAAGTTCTCAATCGTGGGTTCCAGGTAGCACATATCAAGACCGATTCGATTAAGATTCCGGATGCAACACCGGAGATAATTCAGTTTGTCATGGATTTCGGAGAACGATATGGCTATACATTTGAGCACGAAGCTACATATGATCGGATGACTTTAGTCAACGATGCGGTTTATATTGCCAAGTATAAGGATGCAGAGGATTGTAAGGCATTATATGGATATATCCCAGGAGACAATAAAAAGAATGGTGGAAAGTGGACTGCTACAGGAACTCAGTTTCAGATTCCATATGTATTTAAAAAGCTGTTCAGCGGAGAAGAAATCGCATTTGAAGATATGTGCGAGACCAAATCGGTGAGCAGCTCTTTATATTTGGATTTAAATGAAACTTTACCAGATGTATCAAAAGAAGAAAAAGAATTTGCCAAAGCAGAAAGTGACTATAAAAAAGGTCTTATTTCCGACATCACATTTGAATCTACCTGCCAGGAATTGAATCCGAAAATCGCGAAGGGACATAATTACAGATTCGTTGGAAAAGTTGGTCAGTTCTGTCCGATGAAAGAAGGATATGGTGCTGGATTACTTATGCGTGAAAAAGACGGTAAGTATTACGCGGCAACCGGTTCCAAAGGATATCGGTGGATGGAATCGGAAATGGTTAAAGAGCTTGGAAAAGAGGACGGAATCGACCATTCTTATTATGACAAGCTTGTTGATGAAGCTGTGAAGACTATTTCTCAGTATGGCGATTTTGAATGGTTTGTGTCCGACGATCCATATATTGAAGAGCTTGGAGCAAACGATGCAGACTGTATGCCTTGTGGTGATGGAAAGTACAAGAGTTGCTACGATTGCCCCGATTTCAAGAACGATTATCCGTTAAACATGTCCTGCGATAAAGGCTTTAATATCGGAGATGTTTTGATGGGGCTTTGCATGAATAAACCAGAAAATTAATAAGGAGATATTTTAACAATGAGAGACAATTTAGTAATTATCGAGGGAACAAAATTTATTTACAAAACAAATTTCTCTGGTGATCCAGATAGAGACACTTATGGAAATACTCAGAGAAAAGGGAATCTGATTATTCCGGATATTGAGCAGGCAAGAAGACTTATCGATGAAGGCTTCAATGTTAAACTGACAAAGCCGAAACCAGGAGAGGAAGAAGGATTTATTCCAAGATATTATGTAGCCATCAAAGTGAACTACGAGAGCGAATGGCCGCCTAAAATTTTCTTAATGACAGGCGAGAACGATCGTCATGGAGTCCTTCTGGATGCGGAATCTGTTAGTAATATCGATTACATGTGGATCGATAACGTGAATGTTGTTCTGAATAAATACGAGGGAAAGAACGGAAAATCTCTCTGGGTTAAGAGTATGGAAGTATTCCAGAAAATGGATGACGATCCGATTAGTATGAGACATTCCGATGTAAATCGCGATCAGTCTGATGAGGAAGATGATATTCCATTTAACTAAGCATTTCGTAATTTTGAAAGGAGATCAAGATGAACGAATTTGAACTTGGACAGATAGTGTGTACCCGTGGTATCGCAGAAGCGATGAAAAAAGACCGAAATTTATATTTATTCATTTTGGATGCCTTGTATGGGAAGTATTGCAAATGTGACTGGGGTGATACCTGTGAAGAAGATGTTAGAAGTAACAACGAAGCTGTAAAAAATGGTGAGAGAATTTTAGCTGCTTATATGTATGGTGATACGAAAATTTGGATAATCACTGAATGGGATAGAAGTGCAACAACGATTCTTTTTCCAGAAGAATATTGATGGAGGGCTCATGAAAAAAAGATATTCCATAAGTTCATTCCAATGCTGTCAATCAATAGAAAATTTTTATGCAAACGTTGCCAAAATAATCGGAATTACTGTAACCGACAATACGGTTTATGATTGCAGAAAGATAAGAGTAACCGTACCGGTGCAGAACTGTATTTTCGCATATTATAAAGAAAACGGATTTTCTAATGCTGCAATTTCATGTAACTGGCTTATGAGAGGTCCGAAAGCAGATCTGACTGGCGACGATTTAGCATTTGAAGTTGAAGATGGATTCACAAGCGAAAGTGGAGACTTATGTGCGCATTAGAATTACGTGAGTATCAACTAAAAGCTGTTGAGCAAATGAAAAACGGATGTATTCTTTGTGGTGGAGTTGGTAGCGGGAAATCTAGAACATCTTTGGCGTATTATTACGTCCGTAATGGTGGCTGCCTGGAAACGGATGAGTATATGCCTATGGATGATCCGCCGAAAGACTTATACATAATTACAACTGCTCGAAAGAGAGATACTTTAGAATGGGAGGGTGAGCTTGCGCCCTTCCTTCTTTCTACTCACGAAGATGTTAATTTATATTGTAATAAAGTAATTGTTGATTCTTGGAACAATATAAAAAAATATTCCGATGTTAGAAACGCATTCTTTATATTTGACGAGCAGAGAGTTATAGGTTCTGGAACATGGGTTAAAGCGTTCTTGAAGATTGCGAAATCAAACGAGTGGATTCTTTTATCAGCAACACCTGGTGATACTTGGCAGGATTATATTCCGGTATTTATAGCAAATGGATTTTATAAAAACCGGAGCGAATTTATAAGGGAGCATGTTATATACAGCCGATTTAGTAAATTTCCAAAGATTGACAGGTATATAGATACTGGAAGATTGATCCGTTTACGAAACTCCATTCTCGTGAATATGGATTTCAAACGCCAGACCGTTTCGCATCATGAAGATATCTATGTCAAATACGATGTTTCAGAATACAAAATGGCTGGGAAAAACAGATGGAATCCCTTCAAGCAAGAACCAATCATTAATGCGGCTGAATTATGTTATGTTTGGCGAAAGATAGTTAATACCGATACATCCAGGCAAATCGCATTATTGGAAATCATTGAGAAACATCCAAAAGCAATTATATTTTACAATTTTGATTATGAATTGGAGTTGTTAAAACAGATTTTATCTGAATATGAGATTGCAGAATGGAACGGACATAAGCATCAGCCTATACCAACAGGCTCGGCGTGGGTATATTTGGTACAGTACAATGCCGGAGCAGAAGGATGGAATTGTATTACAACTGACACAATAGTATTCTTTTCTCAGAATTATTCTTACAAAATAATGTCACAGTCAGCTGGACGGATTGACAGAATGAATACTCCATTTACGGATTTATATTATTATCATTTGAAATCGAGATCTGGTATAGACCTAGCTATTAGTAAGGCTCTGAAAGAGAAGAAAACATTCAATGAAACGAGATGGTTTAATAAAAGTCGGGGGCATTCGGTGTAAAGGATGGTGGATTGACGTGCAAATACTGAAAACATTAAAAACATTGACTATGTTTATATGGATGTTATCTATTAAATTAAAAATGTTATCAGAAGAAGAGTTTAATGCTTTGATAACGTGCTGTACTTATGAAGAGACTGTATACGCATTTTTACTTCGATATTGTGTATGAATGAGGTGTCACATGGAAAATATTTACAGAGAAGTAAATTTTGAAAAATATTGTCCTACTTGCGAGCATAAGAAAAAGGATGAAAAATTTGATCCTTGTAATGATTGTTTAGCAGAGGGCATGAACACAAATTCAGAAATACCAATCTATTGGAAGGGGGAGGAATGATAATGGTAGAAAGTGTTATTGTTAGCGTGAATTTTCCAGATGATGGTGGTGAAGACACTGGGATATTATTAGTAGGAAAACCAAAACCAGGTCACGCTTCAGAAATCATCAATGCATTTGAGGGAAAGGCAGCACGAGAACTTTATAAGAAATTGACGAAAAGAAAGGTGGTGCCAGAGGCATGAGTTTTCAATACGATCAGTATCTGGCACAGCACCGATCAAATGTAAAAAGAGGATATGAATGGCTATGTGAGAATTTACCAGATGTAATAAAAGACGCTGTGAATGCTGGATGGCAGACTGGATTTGCTCACGATCAGTCTAAGGATGAGCCGGATGAGTACAACGCTTACGACGCATATTTTTATGGTAATAATCGTTCTTTTAAAGTTGTACAGGATTACCAGCGAGCTTGGCTCTTACATATTCATCGTAATCCGCATCATTGGCAACATTGGGTATTAATCAATGACGATCCAAAAGAAGGAGAAATCGTGTTGGAGATGCCATACGATTATATTATTGAAATGATCTGCGACTGGTGGGCGTTCAGCTGGGCACAGGAAAATCTGGATGAGATATTCAACTGGTATGAAGAACATTCAAAGCATATGAAGCTTGCTCCCGACACAAGGAAAACTGTAGAAGATATTCTCAGTAAGATCAAGGCTAAGCTGGACGAGGATAGCAATGCGGAAATTCAGCATAGTGGAGTCAAAGGTATGAAATGGGGTGTTAGAAATGGTCCACCATATCCGATAGAAGAAAATAAAAAGGTTGCAAAAGTTCGCAGACATGATAATCTTGTAGAAGAAGCAATTCATTCTGGGGAAGTATCCAAGACAGTCAATAAAGATAAACAAAAGCGTCATACCAAATCAGACCATTTACCAGGAAGAAGCTATCTTGATGGTGATGTAGAATATGCTCAGAAGTTGGTTGATAAGTATGGCGGTAAAGGCGAATCAAGATTAGATCGCAACGGACACTGGAATCATCGAGAACGTATTACTGCCGATCATGATATTGGTACGTACGTTGATGAAAGCGGAAACGAAGTTGTATCTAACACAGCTATGATCGTATATTCTAAAACGGGAACGCACGTTTATCCAGCAAGAAGAAAGGAGAAAAATAATGCTTAGTCAGAGTCTTGAAGGAAAAAGAGTTAAAATAATTTGCACAGATGGAGAAGAATTTGAAGGAATTGTTTCGGATTATATATTTCCAGACGACAACGAACCAGAGGGAATCGCAGCAATCGACATTGAAGATTGTCCACAGAGACCTGGATTGTGTATCGGCTTCAATGAAGATGAAATCGAGTCAATTGAAGTATTGGGGTAGACCATGAACCATTTTACCGTTCTCATTCATATACGGATGATATAAATCTTTATCCATGCTAATCCCCCCTTCCATATTTTTGGTGGAACACTGTATATAGCGTAACAAAGAAAAAGTCAATAAATTTATAAACCAACCCATGAGTCTTGACAGGCTTGTGGGTTTTTATTTAATTGGAGGAAAATTGAAATGAAAAAATCAAGTTGGAAGTTAATTCTTATTATTGTTGCAGGAATTCTTGCGGTTGTCATGTTAGGCGTATTCGGAGTGCAGAGCTCGCAGAATAAAGCTTTTTCACTGGAGGAGCAGGTGAATACAGCTGATTCAGACATAAAAGTTCAGGAAAAAAGACGTGTGGATCTGGTTTATAACCTTGTAGATTGTGTAAAGCAGTACGATAAACACGAAGCTGATACACTTACTGCTATCGTAGAAGGACGAGGTTCAACCGGAGATATCGAAAATGTTACCACTGCGATTGCAGCTGTAAGCGAGGCTTATCCGGAATTAAAATCTAATGAAAATTATAAGGAATTGATGAATGAACTTTCTATTACAGAAAATCTAATTGCGGAATATCGCAGTAACTACAACAAACAGATAAAGGTATACAGACGTTATGTAAGAAAATTCCCTACACGAATCTTTTTAGATATTCTCGGCTATGAGGTTCAGGAGTATACATATTTGAATTACGATGCTCCAGTTGATGCTCCACAGAATTTGTTCGGGGAATAAGCTTATGAAGAAATGGAACAGATTTGATTTCGGAGACTTTGAAATCACAAAAAGAGAGATCTTAGTAAGTATATCTATCATTGCAGTTCTGTTACTCATTGGCTTTATAATTTCCGGCAAAATCTCAGACCATTTGATGGATAAAAACGAAAAGTATAACAAAGCGGTAAAGATTAAAGAACAAGATCTGTTTGAATATGGTATGCGGACTGATATTGGAAACGCATTTATCTATGGTGATTTGGAAGCTGTTGACACTGTTACTTATCCGGAGATTGGTGGAAAGTATATGTATGTGAGAAAGGTTGAAGAGCATTACACGAGACATACTCGTAAGGTAGCTCACACAAGGACTGTGAATGGAAAATCCCACACATATTATACGGCGGAAGTTTATTGGTCATGGGATTATGTCAGGAGTGAGGATAAGACTTGCAAAGAGGTATCTTACTTGAAACATATATTCTCAAGTAAGAAGATTCAATTACCGGACGACGATTATATTGACACATTAAAGGAATCTTCCCATGTACGTTTCAAATACTATGGAGTTGGTTTGAAGTACACTGGGACGATATTTACAGAATTAAAAAATAAAACAATAAAAAATAATTCACCATTCTATGAGAATATGACGATTGATGAGACCGTAGATCACTTAGAATCCGATTTTGCGTTATGGTTATTCTGGATTTTCTGGATAATTTTAATCGGAGCATGTGTCTACGGTTTTTATTATCTCGACAATGAATGGCTTGAATAAAAAGAAAGGAGATTACGAAAATGAGCAAAATTAAGAGAGAAAAATCAAAAATGGAGTTATGGGCTGAAAATGAGGTAAAGATTGCTTGCCATCGTAAAGGGGACGAATTCGATTATGGTTGTGCCAGCTATGAAAGCGCACTGAAAGCATTTAAAACCCTTTGCAAAGATGGACATTCTGGAGCGAGTATTATGTTTACTAAAGCTATTCTCAATCGAATGATTACTGGTAAGCCTCTTACACCAATCGAAGATACTGAAGATGTGTGGAATGAAGTACACGGCAGAAAGGATGCTTCTAAACATTACCAGTGCAAGAGAATGAGCTCTCTGTTCAAGGATGTTAAACCCGACGGAACTGTTAAGTATACAGACGTGGATCGTTTTCATGGAGTCAATATTGCCAATCCGCATTATAGCTATCACAGCGGCTTAATTGATACTGTGATGAGCGAACTCTTCCCTATTAAGATGCCTTATATGCCTTTGATCGACGCATATCGTGTGTATACAGAAGATTTCCTGGTAGATCCGAAGAATGGCGACTACGATACGGTTGGTATTTTATACGTAGTTACACCTCAGGAAGAAGAAGTTGAAGTTAATCGATATTTCAAAGGGGCATCAGTAGGATTTGCTGAGATTGATGAAAAAGAGTATCTGGAAAGAAAAGAAGCAGCAAAAGCACGACTGGAGAAAGCAGGTGAAAACGATGCTTAATTTTATTATCGGATTTATTATTGGCGTTATTCTTGGAGTCTTTATGCTTCTCTTTGTACAGGGAGGAACAAGATGAAACGCTATAATTTTATTAAAGGGATGAATAGTAACTTGGAACTTTCTGATAAAGAACGTCGGCGCATATTAAGACGGAGTGTAGAGAAAGATCCATGGAAATTGAAGTGTACCATTGCTATGGAAGAATTTGCAGAATTACAACAGCAGGTAAGCAAAGAAATTCGAGGATATCACGATCAATATGGACTCTTGGAAGAGATGGCAGATGCTTATATTTGTCTGAATTTCCTTGAGTCCATTTTTAATATTAGCCCGGAAGAAATTCAGAAGGCTATTGATGTGAAATTATATAGAGAAAAGGGGAATCTCAAATGAGTAGAAATATTGAAATCGCAGGAACCATATCTTTCGGTGGAAAGCTTCTTAATGTTTATGGAGATCTTGATGCTCCGTTATTTAAGGCTAAGGACATTAGCCATGTTATCGAATATAGTTCTGGTAACGAATGGAAAATGCTTGAGATGTGTGAAGACGACGAAAAGCTGAAACTACCAATGGTAGTAGCAGGTCAGCGGCGATCCGTCAACTTTGTAACTGAGAATGGGTTGTACAATATTCTTTCCCAGAGTCGTATGGAAATCGCGAGAGCTTGGAGACGAATTGTGCATGACGAACTCATTAACATGAGAAGAACCAAAGGGCGAAATATCGCAGAGCAATTTGAAGAATGGGACCATGCTCTGGATAATATCTACTTTGATGAAGAAACTGGAAAACTCATGCAGTCAGTAACTGTGCAGGGCGGAGACGTTGAGCAGATTCCTTATGAGGAAGATTCAGATGGAGATTGATAACGTTAAGGATTGCATAGAGGTCAAAATTCAGGCTGGTTTAGTTATTGACAATAAGACTTTTGAATTGTGCATGGGCTTAATTGCTGCTTACGCCAGAAACGAAGGACTGAAAGGATTAGATATTCGTTTTAGCGACTTCGGCGGAGGATATTTTGTGAAGCCAATATTTAAAGAAGAAACAAAAGAATGATATTTAATAATGCGGTTTAGGTCACAGTGACGACTTCCAGGTACGAAAAACTACCTAAGCGGAATGAATGTAACACGAGAGTTAGCACCCCGGACGACGCGGCATAGTCCACCGCCCGCATTATTTGAAAGGAGAAAAATGGTATGAATCTTAGACAGAAATGTAAAAAGCTGAAGCAAGAAAACGAACGATTAAAAACGAGAACCGTTCATGTTGTATATAAAGAAGTGGGGTGTAAATTGACAACTATAGTGGTTCGAAGGGAAATTCCTATTTTTATGAGACATGAGATTCCGGAGAAAGACCTAATGGAATATATTGCCCGGGAATTTGCAGGTAATTTATTGCCGTATATCAAATTCGAACATATTGATAATCCTAATTGTGGTACCACCATAATTGAAGGTCGTATGAAAGTGGCGGAAATGGGTCAAATATTATGAGAAAAACAAAACATAATGCGTTAGATGAAAATGCGGTTTATGGTGCACCTATTTGGAAATCTGAGGGAGTAAATAGATCCAGGTTAATAGACGGTTGTAATGAAAAAATGGCGGTGCAGCCTTCTTTTAATTGTGGACTTACTCCTGTATCTAAAAATGTTTTTATGAGTCTGACTATTCATAGAGGAAGGAGAAGCCTATGGTCGAGTTTGTAGGAAACTGGGGAGAAAGACCAGAGAGTGCAGTAGCGAGATGGAGAAATGATGTAACGGCTGCTAAAGAGCTTTGTTATCCCAAAGAAGTTGTTCGGAATATTGAGGACGAATCTGATCCGTACAAACGGCAGCGGATGCTTTGTGATGCAAGACACAAATATTTATAATGTATGTTCTTTTGAAAGGAGATTATGATGTACGGCTTTAAGATTTTTATATTTTTATGGGTTCTTGTTGGCGCGATATTTTGCTTGTATGCTCTTTCTACTGACAAAATAAAAGTGCTTGTAAATGACAGACCTCTTTTGGAAACAGCCATAGCTATGATGTGTGCCATGATAGCTAGTCCATACTGGCTGATCGTAGGAATTATTAAAGTACTATTTGGGAAGAGGTAAGGTTGCAAAAATGATTGGTGAAACTACTTACAAAATCACGGTATCTCGTGCTGATTCAGATGTTATTAAGAATCTGGTCGATATTTTGGAGAATTGTCCGATGGGATTGAATAACGACGATTACGTGGAAATAATGAAAACCATAGCTTATCACAACTATGAAACCGATATAGAAGGCGTAGAAATCGAGTATGAGGAGGATTCAATCATATGATATTTGTAATAAACAACTTAAAGTATGATACGGATAAGATGGAGCTTATTTCTGATGAATGTGAATATTGGTATAAAGGAGAACTATTAGGTACACCAATGCGCTATCGTGGAAGAGATGTGCGACTGTGGAGAAGCAGCAAAGGTAATTGGCTCTTAACGTATAAATCTGATTATACTACCTATGGAAAAGCATTATGCGAAAAAGAGGTTGAGAACATTCTGATTCAATACGATTTAGAAATGTATGAACAAATATTTGGAGAGGTGGAAGAAGCATGAGTAATATTGGAATCGCTGCCAACTTATTTCAACCAAGCGGAAAGTGTTTAAAATGTCGTCATTGGAATCCCGTGGGAAACATTTCAAAAATATATTTCGCGAAAAATACGCATTGTATTATGAAAGAAAAAGGTGCAGATTGTGGATGCCGTGAGGGTCCAACGCCTATATACAAAATAGTGCTACTATTCAGTAATGAATTGGGAATGATAAAGGCTTTGTTTGCGAATCTGTGACTGAGCGAAAGGACGGCTTACGCGCTCGATATTTTCTTTTTTCGCGAAAAATACAGCTACTTTAATGAAAGGAGAGTGATTATTATGTCCATAGAAAAGATAGTACTTAAGATGGCGACTCATTACCATGCAAACTTGATTGATATTCATAACGCTTTACACGCTTTAGGTTTAAAAAGCGATGAGCAAGCAGAAGAATTCAATAAGAAGCATATGATGAAGATCGTTGATATGTATACGAGAAGAGGATATGATATTACTAAATAAGATTAAAGCCTTAGTTGAAATATACTAGGGCTTTCTCTTTTGTATTTTTGAAATGAACCTGTAGAGGCTATCCCCTATGCCTTCTGGGCGGGGGAGTAGGGCTACTATTGATACGTAGCTGGGTTTTAGGAAACGAAGCCCATGAAAACCGAAATGGTGTCTTCACTATTTTAGTGAGTAAAAGATAGTCCATTAATGGGAAAGAATTTGATACATATAAGGTTGGTACTGTTGCGAACTCCTGTAGTACGATGCATAAGATTGCTGAGAAAGAGTTTACTTTGGAGGATTTCTCGACGGAACATTTGAAAAACAGTCCATTTGATAGGGATTGGATAACCAGTGCTATGGTTGATGAGGACGATAAATCACCTCATAAAGTATGGGCTACACCACTTGACATTCTCCGATATACGATAGAAATGCTAAATTTATATCGCACTGAATATCTTGAAACTAAATCTAAGGATGACTGGTGGCAGATGATCCAGCTTCTTCCGAGTAGCTATAACCAGACTCGCAATGTTATGTTGAATTATGAGGTGCTGGCTAATATTTACAGACAGCGAAAAAATCACAAGTTGGATGAATGGCGAGAGGTTTGTAAGTGGATCGAGAGCCTTCCGTATAGTGAGTTGATTACCGTAGACTCTCGTGAGGCGATAAAAGAAGAAGTCTGGAAGGAAATCATAAAAGTCCGTGAAATTCCAGATCCTTGGGAAGTACATGGCACTGCTGAATACGCTAAAATGTGTCCAGATCAGTTAATAACAATAGCGGAGATGGAGGCTGACGCAAGACGAGCGATACCAGCTGATAAGATTAAGACTGGAAGTAAGGAGGACTGATATATGAAATATATTATTGCAAAAATAATTGAATTTGCAGCGATTTGTGCGGTTGCTATAATTTTAATTAAAATGGGATATGGTGGTGAGACCTGGCAGTATTGGGTAATTTTAGTACTAATGACTGTGTATGGTGGTGCGTTCGCATGCGAGAAAGACAAAGAGGAATTGGAATGACGGTAACGGTGTTTATAGTATTAATTATGACAATCTTCTGGATGCTGCTGCAATTTATTTTACCAGGTTTGAACGATACATTGTGCATCATATTCTATTATCTAACCATGTGGTGTTTTTATTATATTGGAGTCGTTATGGCGGAAACGAGGTAGAAAATGGATGAGATTTTATGTATTTTAATAATCTTCGTTATTTACATATTGGCGAAGATATTTTAATAGAAAGGAACTATTATGGACGATTTAAAGTGGTGTTTAAAAATTATCTCGATCATGATTGGCGTCGTCTTATATGTTTCTATATGGTGGGCAATGCCATCGGGAGTCAATTATTATAAAAAACATCCAGATAATAACGGATGGAATTTCGTATATCTTATGTACAAGTTTTGGATTATTGGGCATATTATTGCCACATTGCTGGCATTCATATGGGCGTGGAATTAAGTGAATTTGGTTCGTCAGAAAAGGAGAAAAATAATATATGGAAATGAAAAGGGTAAAAGTCGCAACACACGAAGAGTTGGAGATATTGCAGAAAAGTGTTGACGGAATATTAAGTTTTGTATTGGACGTTCGAAATATTTTCGGCTATGACTGCTTTGTTGAAGAAACGGAGGAGGAAATCAAAATCGTTCGTAAATTATATGATTTACTTGTCTTCAGTATGGAACCCGACGATCTGAATGAACAATTAAAAGAGTTAGAATCAGAAGATCCGAAAGCATGCACATTTATTTACCGATTCATCAAAACAAAATTGAATAAATAATTTAGCTGTGAGAGGAGAAAAATAACATGTGGAGAGAAGAGTTAATTTTGAATAAGATATTTGCAATCATTACGATTCTTATTGGAGCGTTGTCAGTCCCGGTTGAGTGGGATGCAACGTTCTTTTTATTTACTTTAATTGTCGGCGGATATCTGTTCTTTGCCAAACGAAACTGGATCGCTTTGTGAGGTGACGGTTATGGGAAGAGCCGAGCGAAGAAGAGAACAGAAACAGGAACAAAAATCTAAAACGGTTACATACAATCTCACAAAAGAGCAATTAGATGTAATGGTTCGTGAGAAAATTGGAGAAGAACTTGTACGAATCAAGAGGGAAGCTACCGATGAAGCTGTAAACACAGCACTTACTCTGTTGCTGACCTTACCCTTAGAGGTTCTCATGGACCATTTTTGGAAAAAATCATACCCGCAAAAGATTCCTAAGTTTGCCGATCTTTTGATTGATTATTATGAGAAATGGCAGGACGGCGAACTGGATTTGGATGAGTTAAAAGAAGACCTCTGGAAATATGGGGGAGTAAAATTCAGGGAGGGACAGATCAATGGTAAATGACGATATGAGAAAGAACAGTGAAGGGTATTCTGATCCAACTGTTTACAATGCTTTGAAGAATATTGAGAAGGATGGGGATGAAAGATTTCATAAACTTCTCGATGCGATCTTCACTATTTGTGAGCTTTCCGGGTTCCATATCGAAGAAAGAATCATTGTGAAAGACAAGAAAACTGGTAGAATTTGGAGGTAAAAAGTGACGAATATTTCTAATCTAGGATAGAATTTCGTCTAATCTAGGTTAAAAATCCTGGTAGTAACAGGTCATTTTTCTGCCCACTTTTGGGTTTTAGGATTTGACCAAAGCCCACTTATTTTTGACCAGAGCGAAAAATTTGAAGAAAAATGGAGCAGAAAATCGGAATTTTGGTCAAATTTCTGGCCATTTGCCCGGTTTCTGCCCACTTTTAAAACCCCACTTTGACCACGAAAAACCCAGTATTTATGCGGGTTTGCGGGCTTTTTGCCCACTTTCCCACTTTTTTCTTTAAACTATTATGATAAAAAAATTAATATAATATATAAATATGGCCAATAAAAGTGGGCTTTTGACCAAAACCGAAAAAGGAGTGATTTTTATGAGTGCAAAAAGAAAAGTGAGCTGGCGAGATATATTTGACAATTTCAAAACTGTATATCCAACCTTGTCAAAAAATGCAAGAGATTTTAGACCACATGATTATATGAGCATTATCGTATATTTCAGAGATGGAAGCCAGATGATCTATGATGATGTTAGAAAACGAGGAAAACTTATTGTTGCCTAAATTACTCTTTCTTTTCTTTTTGATTCGTGATATACTAAATACGCCACACAATCGTATATCGCATAAAACGTTCAAGGGAATAGCTTCGGTAAAAAGTGTATTCTCTCTTTTACTTATACCCTTGAACGGTACGAGATTGTGTGGCAACAATGGGAGAAGCATTTTTTCGGTGCGTCTCTATGGGGCGCACTTTTTTTAATGCTCTTAATTTACCATTGGATGGAGGAAGAGTATGAGTGAATCGGAGAATAATTCAATAATGCAACTGATGGAATTGGAGAATGATTTTAAGTTGGAGGCAGTCAACACGCCATATGATCTCGCCAATGGATACATTAAGATTGGTTTGACTAATGATCAAAAGTGCCAAATGAGCAATGTCATTCAGCATTTACCAGAAATGTTTGCTACTAGTTCAATGGCTAATGCGTATATTGCAAAATTTCCAGATGGTATTAATCATACACTTGCGTCATTAAAGCAAGGCGGATTCATGAGTTTCTGGAAAAAAGAAAATGGTCAATTTGGTGGAACTGCATCTTTGTATTCTTTAAAAAGTGAAGCGTTGCTTCTTAGTGCATTTTCAGCAATGGCATTTGCATCTGGACAGTACTTTATCACACAGGTTAATTCTGAACTACAGAAGATAAATCAGAACATTGATAAAATTCTGGAATTCTTATATGGGGATAAGAAGGCTGAGCTGCTGTCGGAAGTGAGTTTTGTTAAGTATGCTTATGAAAACTTTTCATCCATTATGGCACATGACGAACAACGAGTAGCTACAATAGCAAGTCTTCAAGAGGCAAAAAAAGTTGCCATTAAAGATGCTGAATTTTACATGAACGATTTGGATTTAACCGTGAATGGAAAAGATGGTATAGAGAAGTTAGTTGGCAATGCATTCCAGATAAAAGAGAGCTTAGAATTATCAATTCAGTTATATGGAATGAGCACTATTTTGGAAACATATTTTTCTCAAAATTATGATACTGAATTTATCAAGTATATTGATCGGGAAATGACAGCGTATATCGATAAGTGTGAAAAAAGAATGCTTAGCGGTTTTAGCATTTTGAAAAAACATATAGCTGATTATAAAGGTCGATGGCTTGAAAAGATTGATAAATCGCAATACGAAAAAGATGTTTGTGAATTGATCGATTCGTTGAATAACGGTGAGGAATCTGCAATGAGAAAAACGCTTCGTAAAACATTGCGTGCCGTTTCCGAGGTAAAAGAATTCTATATTTCCCAAAGTGGAGATGTGTATTTGAAAAAAATTTAAATTATATTTGTAGACAGAGATGCTTAATGTGTCACTGTCTATTTTTTTTTGTCTTCTTTTGGTACGCGAAAAAAACATTCCCTTTTATGAAGAGAAGAGGTAAAATAAGTATTTTTATAAAACTTCTTCTCTTTTTATGTTGTAAAAATTAGAAAGGAGTTAGCTCATGCTAGAGAATAAGTTCCAGGCGAATCTGATAAAGGAACTGAAAAAAAGATTTCCTAGTTGCATTGTTATGAAAAACGATCCCACATATATTCAAGGGATTCCAGATTTACTTGTACTTCATAAAGATAAATGGGCGGCTCTGGAATGCAAGAAATCAGCGGGCGCAAAGAGACAACCAAATCAAGAATACTATGTGGATTACATGAATCGAATGTCATTCTCAAGATTTGTGTATCCCGAGAATAAAGAGGAGGTACTTGATGAACTTCAACAAACATTCCAATCTTGAAGGACAGCACGCCTTTCTTGGTGCCAGTAAATATCATTGGATAAATTATAGTGAGGATAAAGTTGCTGAGGCTTATTCAAAGTTTCTTGCAACACAGAAAGGAACCGTGTTACATGCTTTTGCAGCCCAGTGTATATCATTGGGACAGAAGCTACCGAAGTCTCAGAAAACATTAAACATGTATGTGAATGACGCTATCGGTTTCAAAATGACACCAGAGCAGGTGTTATATTATTCTGATAATTGCTTTGGAACAGCTGATGCAATCTTATTTAGAAATGGATTACTAAGAATTCATGATCTGAAAACCGGACAAATTCCAGCGCACATGGAGCAGCTTGAAATATATGCTGCTCTTTTTTGTTTGGAATATAAAGTAAAACCAGGCGACATTGAGATGGAGTTAAGACTATATCAGAATAATGAAATTCTATATCATAATCCAACGGCTGAAGATATCGTTCCAATTATGGATAAGATCATTACTTTTGACAAAGTAATTACAAGATTGAGAGAGCAGGAGGGATAAACCGTGAACTCGATTCTGGAAGATATTTTAATACATTACGGAATGCCAAGACGTTCCGGACGTTATCCGTGGGGATCTGGTGATGACCCATATCAGCACAGTGGCGATTTTCTTAGCAGAGTGCAGGAACTGAAGAAGACTGGGATGAGTGAGACTGATATTGCTAAAAATATTGGTTTGACAACCACTCAGCTTCGTACTCAGATAAGTCTTGCGAAAGATGAACGTCGTTCTCTTCAGGTTGCAACAGCTAAAGGGCTGCGAGAAAAAGGATATAGTCTCAACGAGATTGCTAATAAGATGGGTTTTTCCAATGACTCATCTGTTCGATCACTTTTAAATGAGAATTCAGAAAAGAGAATGAATCAGGCTAAAGCAACTGCTGATATTATCCGAAAAGAAATTAAAGAAAAAGGAATGATAGATGTCGGTACCGGTGTAGAAAGAGAACTTGGAGTGTCCAAAGAGAAACTTAACCAGGCTCTTTATATTTTGGAATTAGAGGGTTATCCGGTTTATGGCGGAGGCGTCCCACAAGCTACTAATCCCGGAAAACAGACAAATATCAAAGTCATTTGTCCACCAGGAACAGAGCATAAGGATATTTATAATTTCGAGAATGTCCATTCCTTGCGAAATTATATTTCTTACGACAATGGTGATTCTTTTAGAAAAGCGTTTGAATATCCGGAAAGCTTGAGTTCCAAGAGATTAAAGATTCGATATGCTGAAGATGGCGGTGTCGATAAGGATGGGGTCATTGAGCTTCGAAGAGGAGTAAAAGATATTTCTCTTGGCGATTCTCATTATGCCCAGGTTCGAATCATGGTTGACGGAACCCATTATCTTAAAGGCATGGCAGTGTATTCTGATAATATGCCAGATGGTGTTGATGTCATATTCAATACCAATAAGCACTCTGGGACACCGACAAAAGATGTATTGAAAAAAATCAAAGATGATCCGAATAATCCATTTGGTTCGCTTATCAAAGAACATGGCGGTCAGAGCTACTACGACGATCCAAATGGAAAATATACAGATCCTCTTACTGGAAAGAAACAATCATTGTCTGTAATTAATAAGCGAGCCGAAGAAGGTGATTGGGGTGAATGGAGTAAATCACTTTCATCACAGTTCTTGTCTAAACAGAGTCTTAGTTTAATTACAAAACAGCTTGGGTTAGCAAAAGCGGATAAGCAGTCGGAGTTCGATGAGATTTGTTCTCTTACCAATCCGACAGTAAAGAAAACATTGCTTAAATCCTTTGCCGATGATTGTGATGCAGCAGCCGTTCATTTAAAGGCAGCATCGCTTCCGAGACAGAGTTACCAGGTAATATTGCCACTACCATCATTAAAAGATAATGAGGTTTATGCTCCAAACTATAAGGATGGCGAAACAGTGGCATTAATTCGCTATCCTCATGGCGGAACTTCAGAAATTCCGATTCTGAAAGTAAACAACAAATCACTAGAAGGAAAGAGTGTTCTTGGTAATACTCCAATGGATGCGATTGGTATTAATAAAACAAATGCTGATCGATTATCTGGGGCTGACTTTGATGGTGATACGGTTATGGTAATTCCATGTAATTCAACTTCCAGCAAAGTTAGAATTACTTCAACACCACAGTTAAAAGGACTGATCGGATTTGATACTAAAGAAGCGTATGGTCCAGATTCAAGCTCTC
This sequence comes from Ruminococcus sp. RTP21484sp1_RTP21281st1_A8_RTP21281_210402, assembly GCF_040914025.1. NCBI lineage: Bacteria > Bacillati > Bacillota > Clostridia > Eubacteriales > Oscillospiraceae > Ruminococcus > Ruminococcus sp. RTP21484sp1_RTP21281st1_A8_RTP21281_210402. The sequence continues at coordinate 101,158 of NZ_JBCPGE010000006.1, read as the reverse complement.
CTGTAAAAGTTGAAACCGTTGGTTCAAGAGAGATAGAGTACTATTCAAGAAATGGAAAGACCTATAAGAAAATGGGCAATAAACAAATCGAAATGGGGAAAGTCTCTAACTTGATTACGGATATGACTTTAAAAGGAGCTACCGAAGAAGAACTTACCAGAGCAATCCGTCACAGCATGGTCGTTATTGATGCAGAGAAACATGCTTTGGATTACAAGCAGAGCGAGATCGATAATGGTATTGCCTCGTTAAAGAAAAAGTATCAAGGTAGCATTGATAAAGATGGCAATTATCATGAGGGTGCTTCAACGTTGATTTCCAGAGCTAAATCTGAAACTCAGGTTTACAAGAGAAAAGGTTCTCCAATAATCAATGAAGATGGTTCCTTATCATACAAAACCGTAAAAGAAGAGTATGTCGATAAAAATGGTAAACTCAAATTCAGAATGCAAAACAGTACCAAGATGGCAGAAGCTAAAGATGCTCGTGAGTTATCTTCCGGTACTCCGCAAGAGGAAGCCTATGCTGATTATGCTAATACCATGAAATCATTGGCGAACCAGGCTCGAAGAGAGATGATTAATACTGGTAAGATTGCCTATTCCGCCGCTGCTAAGAATACCTACCAGGGGGAAGTTAAATCATTGTCTGCAAAACTTAACATTGCATTATCGAATGCGCCAAGGGAGAGACAGGCGCAGGTGATGGCGAATGCAACTGTGGCAGCAAAGAAGAAAGAAAATCCAGACATGACAAAGGCTGAGATAAAAAAAGCAAACCAGCAGGCATTATCTTCAGCAAGAACCTCTGTGGGGGCGCATCGCACACCTGTCGAGATTACAGATCGAGAATGGGAGGCTATCCAGGCGGGAGCTATTAGTGAGAATAAACTTATTCAAATTCTGAATAATACAAATATTGATACTATTCGTCAGCGAGCAACTCCGCGAGCTACAAATTCTTTGAGCACAGCAAAACAGCATAGAATTTCAGCAATGCGTGCTTCTGGCTATACAACTTCAGAGATTGCAGATGCTCTTGGCGTATCAACTTCTACAGTTTCAAAGTATTTAAATGGAAAGGGATGAGAGTGTTAAATGACAGCAGATTGTGCATTAACCACGATTGATAATCCTTTTGATCCTTTTAAACAATTTGATGAATGGTTCATGTTTGACGAGGAAAAAGGATATCATTCAACTTCTTATTTAGGACGAATTGCTCGAACATCTGATCAGCTTTCTGATGAAGAAAATAGAATTGAAGTTGAGAGAGCAATTGATGAAATCATCAAGTATGATTTTAGAGGAATCTATAAGAAGGTAAAGAACTTAAATTAAAAAGAGAAAACCGTCCGTGCTTATAGGCAGAACAGAAAAAAATAAATATTCAGTTACAACATAACACAAATCAACAATGATTATCGTTTTGTAGTAATTGAAGTGCAACAAATTCACATAATCATCCACGTGAAAGTAATCAAATCTATAAAAGATAAGTCATTAGGACTGGACCGATGATAATTAGGGATAGAGGGGGCTTGCTAAAAATGCACCCCCTCCCCGCATCGCCCCGGTCTTTATTTTTTCCCCGGGGGATATTTTTTGAAAAACAAATCGGACTGGTGCTTGAACAGGCTTATGAGTTTATTGATATTGGCTGCCTTTTTATCTCCTTTCGGCAGATGGAATGCTTATCAGAATTCTCATAAGTCTGTTTAAACACCAGGAAAAGTGCGTATAAACTATCGATCAACTTACAGAAAGGAGGCATCAAGTATGGGAAAAGTAAAGCAAAAAGCATCAAAAGACAGTTCTTCCATGATGCGTCCGGCTCTAACACCTGAGGCAAGGGAAAACCAACTTATTTCCTTAGCTGTGGATCTTGCTGAAAAACAGTTAAGAGAAGGGACTGCTTCATCCCAGGTTATAACACATTATTTGAAATTAGGTTCAACAAAAGAACGAATCGAAAAAGAAATACTTGAAAAGCAAAAAGATTTAATCGACGCCAAAACACAAAATCTTAAATCTATGGAAAGACAGGAGCAGATGTATGCTGAAGCATTAAAGGCGTTTCGAGGATATAGTGGTCATGGGGATGAAGAAGATGATTAGAACATATTCCGAATTGATCAAGTTGAAAACTTTTAAAGACCGATTTGAATATCTGAAGCTGGACGGAATTGTTGGAGAAGAAACATTCGGATTTGATCGGTACATGAATCAGATATTTTACAAGTCCAATGAATGGGCTTCTGTCAGACGAGAGGTCATTATTCGGGATAATGGATGTGACCTCGGAGTGGATGGGTATGAGATACATGGGAAGATACTCATTCATCATATGAATCCAATTAACTTGAGTGACATAATACATAAAACCGATGAGCTTTTGAATCCAGATTATCTTATTACAACGGTGTTATCTACACATAATGCTATTCATTACGGTGATGCGAGTTTATTACCTGCATTGCCAATTGAACGGAGGGCAAACGATACATGTCCATGGAAAAGAAATTAAGGGGGTGAAATCCATATGGATAGTATACTTACTTCTGTTAAGAAGATGCTAGGAATCGAACCGGAATACGAACATTTCGATGCCGACATTCTTATGCACGTTAATTCTGTGTTTTCAGTTTTAACGCAGTTGGGCGTTGGTCCAGTGTCTGGCTTCACGGTCACAGATGACAAAACTAACTGGACAGAGTTTATGCAAGACGAACCAAGATTGAATTTGGTTAAATCGTATATGTTTCTAAAAGTAAAGCTGCTTTTCGATCCGCCAATGAGCAGCGCTGTATTAGAGTGCTACAAAACACAAATCAGCGAGTATGAATCAAGGTTGAACTGGGCAGCAGAGAATGATGACATGGAGGAGAATCAAAATGGATAACGCATTCTTAGAGCATCATGGCGTTAAGGGCATGAAGTGGGGAGTTCGTCGTTACCAGAATAAAGATGGAACATTGACATCTGCTGGACGCCGGAAGTCTGCTGAGTCCTTAACACCTCAACAGAAAACCGAACGAAATAAGAAGATTGCCAGAGTTGGAGTGGGTGTAGCTACGGTTGCGGCAGCAGCTTATTATGTCCATAAGAATCCAGAAAAAATCGGGAAAGTGATTTCTAAATTTCGCGGTGTAAAGATGAAAGATCTTAGCGAGAAAACAATTAATCGTGGAAAAACATATGTGAAAAGTTGTCTGAAAAATTCCGTTAACGGCGTTAAAGAGGGAATCCGTGAAGGAGCAAAAGAAGCACCTAAAAAAGCTGCTAAGACTGTAGTTACGGGTTTGGTTCTTAATCAGACTAAGAAGTATCTTGATTCGGTTGTGGGTAAAGAGGAAAGTGCAAGAATCTTCCAGGCAAATGACAACAAAAAGATTGGAAAATTCTGGAAAGTAGGACCAGATGATAAGGACGATGACGATTAGTCGATTTTCTTAAAGAGGAACACATTTTTAGCCTTATTGGCGATTACTCTGGTACCAACAAAATCAAAACCGCCGCCAATTACTCCGCCAACTAATGGAACCATTTTTCCAAGATTTATTACACCAGTGGTTCCAAATTTGGTAATTAGGCGTTGCATTGCAAGACGATTAATTTTGTAGATGATTTCTGTAGGTATTTTCTTAATCGCTTCGATTGTAAATTTTTCACCGACCCTTATTCCTGCTTCCTTAGCAATTTTGGACATGGAAGTTCCTGTTAAACAGAGATACGCTAAAGTTTGTACTTCGTCATCAGATGGATCGAATCCGGAAATTATTGCAATAATGGAGATCATTCTAAGCTGTATGTACCATACGGTTGTAAGGTTTGTTGGGATTGCAACGGGTAGAGTTAAAATTCCGCCCAAGCTGGTTACGAATCCGGATGTTGTACATTTTCTTATCTGCCATTTAACAAAATTATCTATGGCGCTTTCTGGCGATGAATATTTAGACATATATTCTTCTGCCAAATCGTAACAGGTCTTTGTTTCTGGAATCCCTTTTAAAGCAGCAGTGTAACATTTATCTAAAATATCGGATAAAGTATCAGATGAAATTTTCATGATAGTACCTCCACTCCCAAAAGTAGCATAAGTATAACATTTCTCGGGGGGGGGTCAAGATAGGAGGTAAAATATTGAATAATGAATTAGCTCACTATGGCGTTTTAGGAATGAAATGGGGAGTACGTAGATATCGAAATTATAATGGTTCTTATACAAAAAAAGGGGTGGCTAGATACGATAAAGCCCAAAGTGAATATGATACCGTGAAAAATAAGAGGAAAATTGGAACTGCGACAAGAGCTGATGTGCGTAAAGCAAAACGAAATTTGAATTATGCATATAAAAAGCTAAAAACTGATAAAAAAGCGGATCAAGGAAAAGAGTTATATGCTAAAGGAAAAACAATAACGGGTAACAGCGCCAAAACAATGACTACAGAGGCATTAATCGTTGCTGGTGGAAATATTGTTGCTGCAACTTTGGCAAATTCAGGGAATCTTAGACTTGCATCGATAAGTGGTGCCGTTATAAGTGTTGGTGGAACAACTGCGAATGCGATTTTAGCAGCTAAGGCACATAACGAAAATGCCAAATTAAGAGCTTATTATGCGCACCATTAAACAGTAGGAGAACAATATGGCATTATCAAACACTGCCGTCCCGAAATATTACGGCGAGTTTCGAGATGCCGTAATTCGAGGCGAGATTCCGGTATGTAAAGAAATCGAGATGGAAATGAACCGTATTGATGACCTTATTGCAGATCCGGATGTGTATTATGACGATCAAGCAGTAGAAGGCTTTATCAAGTATTGTGAAAACGAGCTTACATTAACTGACGGTTCTGATTTGAAATTGCTGGATTCATTTAAGGTCTGGGCTGAGCAAATATTCGGATGGTATGAATTTGAAGAGAATCGTGTGTATGTACCTTATGAGGACGGATACGGTGGAAGGTACGTAACAAAAATTAAGAGGAAACGTTTGATAAACAAGCAGTATCTGATAGTTGCACGAGGCGCTGCAAAATCTATGTATGGTTCCTGCTTGCAAAATTTCTTTCTCAATGTGGATGTTACAACGACTCATCAGATAACAACTGCACCAACAATGAAACAGGCAGAAGAGGTGTTATCTCCGATTCGAACAGCTATCACCAGATCCAGAGGTCCATTCTACAAATTCTTGACTGAAGGATCTTTGCAAAATACAACCGGTTCTAAAGCAAATCGCATGAAGTTGTCTTCTACCAAAAAGGGAATCGAAAACTTTCTTACTGGATCGCTACTGGAAGTACGACCAATGAGAATAGACAAGCTCCAGGGACTACAGCTGAAAATGGCAACGGTCGACGAATGGCTTTCTGGCGATATCAGAGAGGATGTTATCGGAGCAATTGAACAGGGAGCATCTAAAGTAGAAGATTATCTGATTGTCGCAATCAGTTCTGAAGGTACTGTCCGTAATGGAGCTGGGGATACAATCAAAATGGAATTGATGGACATTCTCAAAGGTGATTATGTCAATCCGCATGTATCAATCTGGTGGTATAAACTCGATTCCGTGGATGAAGTCCCCAATCCAAGAAAATGGCTGAAAGCCAACCCAAATATAGGAAAAACAGTAAGTTACGAGACATATCAAAGAGATGTCGACAGAGCTGAGAAAGCGCCAGCCGCTCGAAATGATATTCTTGCAAAACGTTTTGGTCTTCCGATGGAAGGCTATACATATTACTTTACTTATGAAGAAACTCTTCCTCATAGGAAAAGAGATTATTGGCAAATGCCATGTTCAATGGGCGCAGATTTATCGCGAGGCGATGATTTCTGTGCTTTTACTTTTCTATTTCCATTATCAAACGGTTGTTTTGGTGTTAAAACTCGAAATTACATTTCTTCATTAACTCTAATGAAACTCCCAGCGGCTATGAGAGTTAAATATGATCAGTTTCGTGATGAGGGCAGCCTTATTGTACTTGAAGGCACTGTCCTTGATATGATGGAGGTTTATGAAGATCTGGACAATCACATTGTTGAATGTGGGTATGATGTTCGGAGTTTCGGTTATGATCCATATTACGCAAAAGAGTTTGTAGAAAGATGGGCGAGCGAAAATGGTCCGTTTGGTATTGAAAAAGTTCCCCAGGGAGCCAGAACAGAGTCAGTTCCATTAGGCGAACTAAAAAAGTTATCGGAAGAGAGGATGTTGCTGTTTGATGAAGAACTTATGACATTCACGATGGGTAACTGCATCACACTGGAAGATACAAATGGAAATAAGAAATTATTGAAGAAGCGTCTGGATCATAAGATTGATGCCGTTGCCGCAATGCTAGATGCTTATGTGGCTTATAAAGCCAATAAAGAGGCATTTGAATAGATTACACTTTTGAGGTATCCAACGTAAAGCAAATCTAAATGGGTTGGGAGTGATTTAATAGAGCCACTATTCGTGACTCTCGTGCTTTGCTCTGTTAGCATCAAAGTATTTCGAATAGCTTACATACTGTCTGCGTTCAGAGCGTTCCATATAAGCCAGGTACTTAGGAAATTTCGGTTCCTTGTCGCTTGATGGCTTATAAAACTTGCTGTAGTTAATCATAACATACCCCCAATCCTTTTAGATTTGCTTTACGCATACCACATATTGTAATTGGTGACAGATGAAATGTCAACATGTAGTAAATGGAGGTGAAAATTCAAAATGGAATTGTCAGTTGGTTCCAGGTTCAAAAATGCCTGGAATGCTTTTCGAAATCGAGAGCCGACAAAGGTGTTTCAAGACATTGGATATGGGTATTCATATCGACCGGATAGATTTCGTTTGACTCGTGGAAACGAGAGATCAATTGTAACATCAGTTTATAACCGAATAGCTTTAGATGTAGCCGCCATAGATATTCAGCACGTTCAGCTGGATGCCGAAGGGCGGTTTTGTGATGTTGTGCAAAGTGGACTGAATAATTGTTTATCAACAGAAGCCAATCTGGATCAGACAGGACGGGCATTTATACAAGATGCAGTTATGTCCATGATGGATGAAGGGTGTATAGCAATCGTTCCAGTTGATACTGATGACGATCCAGACGATACGACAGGGTATCAAATCCTGTCTATGCGAGTTGGTAGAATTCGAGATTGGTATCCGAAGCACGTTCGCGTTGAATTATACAACGAAGAGACAGGACGAAAACAGGACATTGTTGTTCCTAAAAGTACAGTGGCAATCGTTGAAAATCCGTTATACGCAGTAATAAACGAACCGAATTCAACAATGCAGCGATTGATTCGAAAGTTGAATTTACTGGATGCTGTAGACGAGCAAAGTAGTTCTGGAAAGTTGGATTTAATCATTCAGTTACCTTACGTGATTAAAACCGAAGCAAGGCGTAAGCAGGCTGAAAAGAGACGAAAAGACATTGAGCAGCAATTAGCAGGTTCCAAGTATGGTATTGCTTACACTGATGGTACTGAGAGAATAACTCAGCTAAATCGTTCGCTGGAGAACAACTTGATGAAACAGATTGAATACCTTACGAGTATGCTTTATAGCCAGTTAGGTATCACACAAAGTATTCTTGATGGCACCGCAGACGATAAAACCATGCTGAACTATTATAATCGTACTATCGAGCCAATCATTGCAGCTATTGTTGATGAAATGAAACGAAAGTTTCTCAGCAAGACAGCACGTTCCCAGAATAAATCTATTAAATTCTTCAGAGATCCGTTCAAGCTGGTTCCAGTTGCAGATCTTGCAGAAATCTCAGACAAATTCACCAGAAACGAAATCGCAACTTCAAACGAGATAAGACAGGTTATTGGATGGAAACCGTCTGATGATCCAAAGGCAGATGAACTTAGAAATAGCAATATCAGTCAGCCCAATGAAGAGCCGGTTCGGGAAGAAAGAGATACAGGAGGTATAAATCAAAATGAAGTATGACTTTGGTGGCTGGGCCACACGAAATGATTTGACCTGCGCAGATGGTCGAGTCATTAAAAAAGATGCGTTCAAAGGGCAGAATGGAATGACGGTTCCATTAGTCTGGATGCACAACCATAATGCGCCAGATAATGTTCTTGGATTTGCACACCTGGAAAATAGAGATGATGGAGTTTACGCACATTGCGAGTTTAACAACACTGAAGCTGGTCAGACCGCTAAAGAACTTGTTAGACACGGTGATGTGCGTTCTTTGTCTATTTTCGCAAATCAGCTCAAACAGGCTGGAAGTGATGTTATTCACGGTGTGATTCGAGAAGTAAGTCTGGTCCTTGCCGGTGCAAATCCAGGAGCATTCATTGATGATGTGCTTGCTCATGGTGATGGCGAAAGCGCAGGTATCATTGTTGGTTATGACGAGATGATTATGGGCTATCTCGAACATTCTGATGATGAAAAAGATCCAGAAAAACCGGATGAGGGTAAAGAAAATGGAGACGACGATGGAAAAACCATCGAAGAGGTTTTCGATACTCTTACCGAAACACAGAAAACCGCGGTATACGCGATTATCGGACAGGCTGTAGAAGATGGTGAGTCCGAAAACAATGATGATTCCGAAGGAGGAGATGAAACAATGAAACATAATGTGTTTGAAAACGATCAGCGCGACAACAAGACTTATCTGTCTCATGCGGACCAGGAAAGCATTCTTAAAAAGGCAAAGACAAGCCAGGTGGGAAGTTTCCAGACTGCTCTTGCGATGTATGCAGAGGATAATGCTCTTCAGCATGACGCCCTTGCAAGTGGATTTGTTCAGACTGGAGACGGTAATGTATCCATGCTGTTCCCAGAATACAAAGAGGTAAGACCTGGGGCACCGGAACTGATTACAAATGACCAGGGATGGATCACCGCAGTAATGAACAAAGTACATAAGAGTCCAATTGCACGAATCAGAACCAGTCAGGTTGATATTCGTAATATCGACAAGCTCAGACCAAGAGGATATAAGAAAGGAAAACAGAAAATTCAGGCTGGTAACTTTAAGCTGGTCAGAAGAACTACAGATCCTCAGACTGTATACGTTAAAAATGCTCTGCATAGAGATGACATCATGGACATCACAGATTTCGACTATGTTTCCTATCTGTACAACATCGATCGCATGATGTTGAATGAAGAACTGGCTACAGCTATTATGCTTGGCGATGGTCGCGACGATGGCGATGATGGCAAAATCGATCCGGAGCACATCAGACCAATTTGGACAGATGATGATCTTTATACAATCCACGTTGATCTCGATGTAGCAGCTGCTAAGAAAGAACTTCAGGGAACCAACACTGGAGCTAATTTCGGGGAGAACTTTATCGTAGCCGAGGGAATGATCAATACTGTTCTGTATGCAAAAGAAAATTACAAAGGAACTGGTACTCCAGACGCCTTTATGACACCGCATATGCTGAATCAGATGCTTCTTGCAAGAGATCTGAATGGTAGACGTATTTACGCGTCCAGACAGGAACTGGCTACTGCTCTTAATGTCGGCACCATCCATACTGTTGAGCAGTTCGAGGGCAAAACCAGAACTACATCTGACAATAAAAAGAAGAAACTTGTTGCCATTATCGCAAATCTTGCAGACTATTCCCTGGGTGCAACTAAAGGCGGTGAGATTACTCACTTCACACAGTTCGATATCGATTTCAACCAGGAGAAATCTCTGCTTGAAACCAGATGTTCTGGAGCACTGACAAGAGTGTACGCAGCAATTGTAGTCGAGGAGGATGTAACAACAGCTTCTTCTGATACATCTAGTCAGGACACAGTAAATTCTCAGGGCTGATTTTAAAGGGGAAAATTCAAAATGGCAAAGTTTTACGGAACAATAGGATACATTCGAAACGTTGAAATAAGACCTGGCGTATATAAAGAAGAAGTTACAGAACGAAATTATTCTGGGGATTTGATTCGTAACATACGCCAGTTGGAAGCTTCTGACAAAGTGAATGACGATATTAATATTTCGAATGAAATCAGTATTATTGCTGATCCATTTGCCTATCAGAATTTTCATGCTATGAGATACGTTGAATTTATGGGTGCTAAATGGAAAATTCATAAGGTTGATGTTCAGTACCCTAGATTGACATTAATGGTTGGAGGTGTTTATAACGGAAAAGCGAAGACTACAACTTCATGAAATTTTGTGCCAGACGCTTGACAGCAGAAACGTCTATTTTCAACCTCCGGAAAACGTACGGATGAATTACCCCGCTATTGTATACAGTCTTGACGACATCGATCCTGTATATGCAAATGGCGGGGTTTATTTGTCCCCGATAAAGTATTCGGTGATTGTTATTGATGATGATCCGGATACCGAAATAGTAGGCAAAGTGTCTGCGTTACCATTATGTCGATTTGTTCGTCCGTACGTGTCCAATAATCTGAATCATTATGTATTTGAACTCTACTATTAAAGGAGGATTTTAAATGAGACTCTCATGGGATAAAGCCGGCGAACGTCTTTACGAGACCGGTGTCGACAGAGGCGTATTCTATCCGTTTACAACGGGCGGAAAATACGGAAGCGGTGTAGCCTGGAACGGTTTGACCGCTGTAAATGAAACTCCATCCGGAGCAGAACCGACAGCATTATGGGCTAATAACAAAAAGTATTTGACTTTAATGTCTGCCGAAGAGCTTGGCTTAACAATCGAAGCTTATACATATCCGGACGAATTTGAAGCATGTGACGGCTCTGCTGAACTAGCAGAAGGTGTTACCATTGGTCAGCAGGATCGCGAACACTTTGGATTCTGTTATCGCTCTCTTATCGGAAACGATGACGTTGGCACCAAGCATGGTTATAAAATCCATCTTGTTTACGATTGCCTTGCTTCACCGACCGATAAAGATCGAAGCACAGTAAATGATTCTCCGGATATTTCACCATTTTCCTGGGAAGTGACAACATCCCCAGTTGATGTTGACGATAGTAAATCAACATCAATGCTGACTATCGATTCCACAAAAATCGATCCTGCTAAGCTCAAGCTAATCGAGGATAAACTGTATGGAACTGCTGATGCAGAACCAGCACTTCTTCTTCCGAGTGAACTTGTCACAATCCTTGAGTCTTAATTAAGGCGGTGGAATATGGGAAAATTGGAATGGGATAAAATTGGTGAGCGGCGTTATGAGACTGGTGTCGACCATGTTGTGCTGTATAAGAACAACGGAAATAGTGCTTATGCCTGGAATGGAATCACAGGGATTACTGAGAATCCATCTGGTGCTGAGCCATCAATCTTGTGGGCTAACAATAAAAAGTATATGACTTTGATGTCAGTTGAACAGTTAGGTTTAACCATTGAAGCGTACACATATCCCAACGAATTTCTTGGTTGTATTGGAAAAGAAGAACTGTCTCCGGGTGTACTTATCAGTCAGCAGGAGCATGAGCACTTTGGGCTGAGTTATAGAACACTTGTCGGTAACGATGAGCGTGGAAATGACTATGCGTATAAAGTTCATTTGGTTTATAATTGCCTGGCTTCTCCAACAGAAGAGAACCATGCTAGCACTAGCGATAGCCCGGATATTTCACCATTTTCCTGGGAGATTGATACAACTCCAGTGGAGGTGGAAAACCGTCAGTCCACGTCGAAACTTACATTTTCTTCATCTGATATGAAGAAGGCTGGAATGGCAAATGTGTTACGTGGAATCGAGGATGCATTGTACGGAACTCCCAAGACCAGTGCTTATCTCCCAACGGTTTCCCAGGTAATGGATTTGATCGAGTTTCATAGCACGCTTAGAGATTCAAATGGGAACGCAATAACCGATAGCTCTGGAAATAAGATGTTGTCAAAAGTTTATGAATAATTTCAAATGGAGAGCAGTATTCAGGTAAGCTGGCTGCTCTTCAGTCATGTAAAGGAGAGAAAATATGTTAGTAAAGACTATTACTTATACGGATTATAACGGCGTTAGCAGAACAGAAGACTTCTACTTCAATCTGTCAAGACCAGAAATTATTGAGATGGAGTATTCGCCAGATGGAAGTCTTACGGAAATGATTGAGAAATTGGTTTCTCCGGCTGATACACCGACAATTATAAGACTTATTAAAGATTTTATCCTCAAATCCTATGGTGAAAAGTCACCAGACGGAAAGAGACTGGTTAAATCGCCAGAATTAGCAACAGCATTTTCTCAGACAGAAGCTTACACTCAGCTTTTCATGGAATTAGTTACAGATTCTCAGAAAGCTTCTGATTTTATCAATGGGGTGTTACCGACTCTTACCCCGGAACAGAAGGCTCAAATTAAGAAAACTCTGGATGAAAAGGGTGTATCTGATTCAGTAACAATTTGATAATGAAAATAATTTGGAGGGACTAAAAAATGCTACAACTTGTCTTGCCCCGGATAGAAGGATGGGACGAAGAGAACGAAGAATTTGTCACCATTGCGAAGGAGCAGAAACTTACATTAGAGCATTCTCTGGTCTCTCTTTCAAAATGGGAGTCGAAATGGCATAAACCGTTTCTAACCAAAGATACAAAAAGCGTTGAAGAAACATTGGATTATATTCGTTGTATGACTTTGACACAAAACGTCGATCCGAATACATACAAGCGGATCACGAATGAACACATCAATCAGGTTAACGCTTACATTGCAGATACTATGACTGCTACATGGTTTCGTAAGGATGCGGTTAAGAAACCGAGTAACGAAACTATAACCAGTGAGCGGATTTACTACTGGATGATTGCTTTAAATATTCCAGTAAAATTTGAAAAGTGGCATCTCAATAGATTGCTGACGTTAATCAGAGTTTGCAATGAAGAATCGAAACCAAAGAATAAAGTGGCGAGAAAAGATTTCTTAGACCGAAGACGTGCTATGAACAAAGCGCGTAAAGAAAAATGGAATACGAAAGGGTGATGTTTTATGAGTAAAAGATCAGCAGAAGATCTGTTGAAAGTTTTACGTTCATGGGTTGGCTACGGTCGATCAAATGGAAAACAGAAGATCATTATCGACATTTACAATAAGGACGATCCGACTCATTTACCAAGAGGTTATAAAGTTCAGTATGGAGATTCTTACTGTGATACTACCGTATCAGCCGCAGCTATTAAAGCCGCTATGAAAGATCTTATCGGTAAAGAATGCGGTGTTGAAGAGCATGTAAAGATTTTCAAGAAGATGGGAATCTGGCAGGAAGACGGAACTATTGTTCCGAAAGCTGGTTATCCAATTGTGTATAGTTGGATGAAAGCCGTGCAGCCTAACGATGCATATTCCGACCATATTGGAGTTGTTGAATCTGTTAAGAACGGAACAATCGTAGTAATTGAAGGGAACTTTGGCGGTGACGTAAAGAGACGTTCAATTCCAGTGGGGTGGGGTTACATCAGAGGATATGCCATTCCGAAATACGAAAGCGATGCCGGACAGAACAGCGGTGAATCAAACAAAGGTGGTAAGACTGAGTCCGGTTCAACGAAGCTTTCAAAGAAATCAAAATGGATTGGGGCAGTTACTGTAAACAGTGTACTGAATGTTCGTAAATGGGCGGGAATCGAGTACGATAAGTTGGTATCCAAGCCAGAGCTGAAGAATAACGATCCAGTGCATGTGTGCGACACCATTTATGATTCAAATGATGAGCCGTGGTATTACGTTTACCTTGATAAAGCTGATTATGGATTTAGCAGCAACATTTACGGATTTGTAAAAGCAGAATACATTCGGAAACAGTAGGAGATAAGATGATTTCATTCAGACAAAAGGGCGATTTTTCAAAAGTCACAAGTTATTTCGAGAAACTGAAAGAGACTATGCGACTTGGAATTCTTGACAAATATGGCAGGGAAGGAGTAAACGCCCTTTCGTCTGCCACTCCTGTAGAATCAGGTCTGACTGCCTCTTCGTGGTATTACGAGATAGAACATTCAAACGGTTCTGCGGCTATACAATTTTACAATTCACATGTGAATAAAGGGGTTCCTATTGCGATTATATTGCAGTACGGACATGGCACCGGAACTGGAGGTTGGGTGCAGGGTAGAGACTATATCAATCCTGCTATCCAGCCTCTTTTTGACAAGATGGCAGAAGAAGTTTGGAAGGAGGTTACCAGTATATGAGTAAGACTGTTGACGAACGAGTCGTCGAAATGCGGTTTGATAATAAACAGTTCGAAAGTAATGTTCAGACGAGTTTATCTACAATTGGAAAATTAAAACAGAGTTTGGATTTACGGGGAGCCTCAAAAGGGCTGGAGAATGTAAGCGCAGCTGCAAAAACATGTAATTTGTCTGGTCTTACTGGAGCTGTGGAGACCGTCCAAGCAAAGTTTTCAGCACTTGAAGTTATGGCAGTAACCGCACTTGCTAATATTACTAATTCAGCGGTGAATGCTGGGAAGCGAATCATTTCAGCATTGACCATTGAACCTGTACGGAGTGGTTTTGAAGAGTATGAGACACAGATTAATGCCATTCAGACAATTTTAGCGAATACAGAAAGTAAAGGTAGTACATTACAGGATGTAAACCAGGCACTTGATGAATTGAACCATTATGCTGATTTAACAATTTACAATTTTACGGAAATGACTCGTAATATTGGAACATTTACTGCGGCTGGTGTTGATCTGGAGACTTCCGTTTCTGCAATCAAAGGTATCGCAAACCTGGCTGCGGTTTCTGGTTCAACATCTCAGCAGGCAAGTACTGCAATGTATCAGCTTTCGCAGGCACTTGCGGCTGGAACAGTTAAGCTTCAAGACTGGAACTCAGTTGTAAATGCGGGTATGGGCGGTCAGGTGTTCCAGGATGCACTAAAAGAAACAGCACGAGTTCATGGAATTGCAATTGATCAGATGATTACCGATGAAGGCTCTTTCAGAGAGACACTGTCGAAAGGATGGCTTACTGCTGAAGTACTCACAGAGACATTATCAAAATTTACAGGCGACTTAACCGAAAGCCAGCTCAAACAAATGGGTTATACGGATGAGCAGATCGCTTCAATAATCAAAATGGGGCAGACTGCCAATGATGCTGCAACAAAGGTGAAGACTCTATCGCAGTTATTTGATACGTTGAAAGAGGCTGCTCAGTCTGGATGGACACAAACCTGGGAATTAATCATCGGCGATTTCGATCAGGCAAAGGAATTGTTTACTGGAATATCAGATTCGGTAAGCAATATGCTCAATGCTTCCGCTGATCGTAGAAATAATTTGCTCGAAGGAGCGCTGTCAAATAATTGGGAAAAACTTATTTCCAAGATAAACGAAGCCGGGATTGAAACCAAAACTTTTGAAGAACAGTTAAAAGAAACCGCGACATCCCATGGGTTGGATGTAGAAGCTTTAATTGAACAATACGGATCATTGGAAAAAGTGTTTCGTTCCGGAGCAGCTTCTACAGATATTCTTAAAGAAGCAGTTAATAGTCTGCGTTCTGGAATGGTAGATTTAAGTAGTGTTAGCCGTGAATTGGATATGTGGTCTACTGGAGATGATGTGAAAAAAGTCCAGGAGGCATTACAGAAACAAGGTCTTGATATTGGACAAACTGGTGTGGACGGAATTCTTGGACCGGCAACCCAATCGGCAATAAAAGCATTCCAGGAGCTAAAAGGCATTGAGCCTACTGGCATTGTTGATGAATCGACTCTTAACGCGTTAAAAGAGGCGACGTCTGAGACTAAGAATCTTACCGGAAATATTGATAAGCTTATTGATGGAATTGATAAGCTGGGCGGAAGAGAAAAGCTGATCGAATCTTTCAAGAATATTTTCAAAACTTTGGGCGATGTGGTTAAGCCTGTTAAAGAAGCTTTTAATGAAGTATTTCCACCAACTACTTCAAAGCAATTGAGTAAGTTGATCGATAAATTCAAATCTTTTACGGATGGATTGAAAATCAGTGATGAGACCTCAGATAAACTGAAAAGGACCTTCAAGGGTGTATTTTCGGCTGTGGATCTTTTGAAAAAAGGATTTTCTTCTATAATCAGTCCTATTGGAAAGTTTCTTGGTTCTGGAGGACTAAACGGAATCATCGATGGATTGCTGAACATAACAGCATCTGTCGGTGATTTTTTGACGTCTCTCAACGAAAGTGGAAATGTCAGCGAATTCTTATCAAAACTATCTGACGGTATTTTTGATACATTCCGAGGAATTGCTGGAGTGATAGATCCTGCTCTTGAGAAAGTAGAGTCACTGGGAGATGTATTTTCAGTTGTAAAAACGACAATCTGTAACGCAGCAACGAATATTTTCGACGCTGTGAAAAACGTGTTCTCTTGGATTAAAGAAAATGTTTCTGCTGGGGATCTATTTGCCGGATTAGCTAGTGGCGGAATATTCGCTGTAGCAAAGAAATTGTCCGGCGTATTGAGCACTATAAAAGAAGGAATAGAAGGTCTGTTTGAGAAGAAAACATCAAAGATTGCAAAACAATTTTCTGATCTTCTGAACGGAGTGAAAGATGCAATTTCATCATTCACAACTGGTATAAAAGTTGCTTCATTAATCGGTATTGCAGCAGCTATTGCAATATTGTCAGTTGCACTGAATTCCATAGCAAAAATTGATTCGGATAAAGTCGTTACATCTTTGTCTGCTATTGGAGTAATGCTCGGTGAACTTAGTGGCACTTTATTTGTAATCACAAAAGTGCTCTCTAAAAATGGCTCTAAGGGGCTTATAAAAGCTGGGGCATCAATGGTGCTTATCGCTGCTGCGGTTAAAGTATTGGCAGACGCAATGGTCAAAATGGCAGATTTATCCTGGGAGAAAATCGGAAAAGGACTTACTGCTATGGGTGGAGGCCTTCTCGAATTGTCAGCCGCAATGAAGATTATTAATGGTGCAAAAGTTTCCCTCTCGACAAGTGTTGCAATGCTTGCACTGGCGAAGTCCTGTCGGATGCTCGGAGACGCGCTTGCTAAATTTTCAGTGTTTTCATGGGATGAAATCGGTCGAGGACTGTCTGCGATGGGCGGAGCTTTGGCGGAAATGACGGCATCATTAAGCGTTCTTAGCAAAGCTGGCGGTTTTGGAGCTTTACTTGGTGGTACTGGAATGCTGATAGCTGTACAGTCTCTTGATGAAATTTCAGAAAATCTTGAAAGACTTGGTAACCTTTCCTGGGAACAGATCAAACGAGGTCTCGCCGCAATGGGTGGTGCTTTTGGTGAGTTTACTGCTTCGTTAGGAATATTAAGCGCGGTGGGTGGCTTCGGATCACTTTTAGGAGGAACTGGTCTTCTTGTGGCTGTACAATCTCTTGATGAAATATCAGAGAATCTCGAAAGACTCGGTGCTCTATCGTGGGATGAAATCGGTAAAGGTTTAGCTGCGATGGGTGGTGCTTTGGGCGAGTTAACGGCTTCGCTTGGTATTCTTAGTGCGGTTGGTGGATTTGGCTCTCTTCTTGGAGCAACTGGTATTCTTATAGCCGTTCAAGCTTTAGAACCTATTGCAATAGCACTTTCGAATATCGGTTCTCTTTCCTGGGAAGAAATTGGCAAAGGATTAGCGGGAATGGGCGGCGCACTTGCTGAGTTTACAGCAGCATTAAGCGTGTTAAGCCTTAGTGGAGGCTTCGGCTCGCTTCTGGGTGGAACTGCCGTTCTTATTGCTGCTCAGTCATTAGAACCTATTGCTGCAACACTATCTGAAATTGGTGCCATGGATTGGGACGAGATTGCAAAAGGTCTTGTCGGAATGGGTGGCGCCTTAACGGAGGTTGGAGTTGTATCTGCCCTGGTTGGCAATCTTGGAGGTTTGGGTTCGCTTATCGGTAGCGCATCGCTTACTCTTGGCGTGCAAGGCTTAGGCGAACTTGCCAATGCATTGACGATTTTTGGCACCATGGATTGGGATGAAATCGGTCGTGGTTTAACAGCTATGGCTGGAGCTCTTGGTGAAACTGCATTAGGCGGATTGCTGAATACCTTTTCCGGATTTGGCGCGGCTGCAATTGCTGCTATGGCTGAACCTCTTGGTAACCTGGCAGATTCGGTAAAGCGATGGTCTGGGGTTATTGTTCCAGATGGATTAGGAACACAACTAGGATCTCTTGCCACAGGTGTTCAGAAATTTAATTTCAGTGGATGGGGAGCCGATGCTATTGGTGCGATGGCGATTCCACTTGGCGATTTAGCTGACTCAATTTCAAAATGGAAAGATGTAATTGTTCCAGACGGAATTGGAGATGGACTTAGTAATCTTGCAGATGGCGTAAAAGCATTCAACTTCAGCGGATGGGGTGCGGATGCTATGGCAGATGTGGCAACACCGTTGGGAACCATGGCGGATTCCATTAAGAAATGGGACGGAATCATTATCCCAGAAGATTTAGGAACCAATCTCAGCTATTTGGCAAACGGTGTGTACGCATGGTCTACTGTTGGCCCATCCGATATTGTTGGCATCACTGAGCCGTTAGGAACTTTTGCTGATTCTGTAAAGAAATGGAACGATGTGTCAATTCCATCTAATCTTGAAACTGCTTTGACTGGATTTGCAAACGGGATTAATGCTTGCAATAACGTTTCTGTGGATAATGTAACGAATGTATGTACGAGTGTGAAAGATCTTGGTACTGCGGTTTCGGATATATCAACAATTGACTTTAGCGGAAGCGTTTCCAAATTGTCAGATTTCGCAGCTGCTATTGGAAATGTGAGCGTTTCGACCGACTCTTTCAAGATACTTGGAACGACTATTGTTACTGACTTTGCTACTTCTTTAAAGAGTGGAGTAAGCACGGTTTCAGAAGCTGGCAGTGAGCTGGCAGAAGCAGTTGCCACTGGAATGCGTAGGACGATTGATTCTATAGTGAAAACCGCGTCATCAATTGCGAACTCAGCGAAAAATTCGGTAGCAAATAAAAAGAGTAATTTTGTAACAGCTGGATCTTCTCTTATGCTTGGTCTTGCAGCAGGTCTTCGTTCCAGCATGGGCGTGGTCGCATCCGCATCTGGTTCGGCAGCATCAGCCGGTGCGAGTGCGTCTATGGCATATTATAGTAGCTTTTATAGTTCGGGTGTCTATCTTGTCAGCGGATTTGCAGCTGGCATCAGAGATAATATCAGTTCGGCAGCATCAGCCGCAGCACAGATGGCATCTGAAGCGTCAAAAGCAGCAAGAAGCAGTCTTGATATTAATTCGCCATCAAAAGTTTTCTATAAAATAGGTGGATTTGCTGGACAAGGTTTTGTGAATGCTTTGGTCGATTATAGTGAGGCTTCTTATGATGCTGGATCGAACATTGGATTATCAGCCAGGGAAGGATTAAGCCGGGCTATTTATAAAGCTACTGAGATAGTTTCAAATGGCATTGATAATGTTCCAACAATTCGACCGGTTCTTGATCTAAGTGCAGTAAGAGCTGGTGCAAATGAGATCGGTGGAATTCTTGGAATGGATCATGCTATCGGATTAAGTGGAAATCTCGGAGCCATCACGACAATGATGGCACAAAATCAAAATGGAAATTCTTCTGATGTTGTTGATGCTATTAATCGACTTGGAAAGAAACTTAACAACCTTGGTAATACTTATAACAATATCGGCGGTGTTACTTATGATGATACGAGCGGCGTTAGCGATGCTATCGAGATATTAACAAGAGCAGTGGTAGTGGAAGGGAGGCGATAATAGTGGCTACTACTAAATCTGCGCCAACTATAGAAAAGTTCGGTTTGCAAACTGGTACAGAGCGTACTATTTTCGCAACCTGGAAATGGAGTAAATCGCACACAAAAGAGTATAAATGCATTTGGTATTATGCAACCGGAGACGGCGTCTGGTTCGTCGGTGCTGATACGACAGAAACTGTAAAACAGAGTACGTATACTGCTCCAGAGAACGCTACAAAGGTAAAGTTTAAAGTTAAGGCGATTGCCAAGACGCATAAAGTCAATAAAAAAGATGTTGCGTATTGGACGGGAAAATTTTCAAGCGAGAAAAAATACAATTTCAAATCCAGTCCGCCGTCTAAACCATCGGCACCTGAAATCGGTATCAACGAGTATAATAAAACTCAGATTGATTTGAGTATTTCTAATTTGGATTCGAAATGGACGGCTACCGGGGTTGAGTTTGAAGTTTACAAGGATGGCACAAGTGATCCGTTCTATACAGGGTATTCCACAATTCAGAATCAATCTGCTGGAATATCCTGTACGATCGAAACTGGGTATAAGTATAAAGCTCGTTGCCGTGGATATACAATGGACGACGAAGGCGCATGGTCTGATTATTCGAGTACTATCACTACTCAACCATCTTCGCCAGGAAAAATCACAACACTTAGAGCATTGTCGTCAACTTCCATTACTATGGATTGGGATCGCGTTGTCAACTGCACGAGTTATGAGATTCAGTACACTACTGAGAGACAATATTTCGATGCAAATCCCGACCAGGTGACAAGCAAAACCATTGAATCCGAAGCCGGTCACGCTGAATTTACAGGGCTTGAATCTGGAAAAGAATATTTCTTTCGGGTAAGAGCGGTTAATAGTGCAGGAAACTCTGGATGGAGCGATGTGGCATCCGTTGTTATCGGAAAGGAACCCTCAGCACCTACGACCTGGTCGTCTACAACAACAGCTATGGTCGGAGAATCGTTGATTCTATATTGGATTCATAATTCTCAAGACGGTTCTTATGAGAAACATGCTCAACTGGAATTGAACGTTGACGGTAGAATTACGACACAGACGATTCAAAATACGAAATCCGACGATGATCAAGGAAAAGCAAGTACATATTCCATCAATACTGGAGTGTATACAGAAGGCACAACCATAAAATGGAGAGTTAGAACGTCTGGTATTACTGAGGCGTATAGTGAATGGTCTGCAACTCGTGAGGTTAATATATATGCACATCCAACATTGTCTGTTTATGTACGTAAGATGGACGGCACAGCGCTATCAACTTTAACATCTTTCCCATTCTATATAAATGCGATTCCAGGTCCAAAAACACAAAGTCCAATAGGGTATTATGTTGATATTACAGCCAACGAAGGGTATGAAACAACTGATCAAGTTGGAAATGAATATATGGTGACTGCTGGAGAATCGGTATATTCAAAATATTTCAACGCTTCTGGAAATTTAGCAATTGGAATTTCAGCTAACGACTTAGATTTGGAAAATGGTATATCGTATACGGTTAAAGTAACTGTAACGATGAATATCGGTTTGAGTTGCGATGCGACAACCAAATTTACGGTGAGCTGGGATGAAACAGTTGACGAGCCGAATGCAGAGATTGCATACGATCCAGATACGTATTCCTGCATCATTCGACCGTATTGCGAAGATGAAAATGAGAAACTCGCAGCAAACGTACGATTAGCTGTGTACAGAAAAGAATACACTGGCGAGTTCGTTGAAATTGCCAGCGGTATTGAAAACACGCATGGCCATTACGTTACTGATCCGCATCCGGCATTAGATTACGCAAGGTACAGAATCGTGGCTACCGATATCAAGACCGGTGCTGTATCTTATTATGATCCTCCAGGTTATCCTATAGGAGAAGACGGCGTCATTATTCAATGGAGTGAAGCATGGAGTTCTTTTGACTCATCGTTGGCAAACGAAGCCGATGAAGTAGCAACTCCTCCGTGGACAGGATCATTAGTCAGACTTCCGTATAATGTGGATGTATCGGATAAGAATGACAAAGATGTAGCTCTTGTTAAATATGTTGGACGAAAGCGACCTGTAAGTTATTACGGGACACAACTTGGAGAAACCTCTTCATGGAAAATGGAAGTGCCATCTAATGACGAAGAAACTTTATATGCTCTCAGAAGACTTGCCGTTTGGATGGGGGATGTTTACGCAAGAGAACCATCTGGAACCGGATACTGGGCTCATATAAAAGTATCAATATCACAGACACATTGTGCATTAACGATACCAGTTTCGATAGAATTGACAAGAGTAGAAGGAGGTGCATAAATGCCAGATTGGAAAAAGTCTATGCAGCAAACCTTCGAATACTATATTGTCGATCCTGGAACTTGGAAAGATAAGAATCAGATTACTACTGTAAGATCAGCTACCATCGAGCGAGACGAGGACGCCGAGACAAAAGGATCTGCTTCTTTCAACATCAATGAGCGGTTAGGTGAGTGCTATATTCGAGCATATCTCGTAACAATTCAAAATGGAATTAAAGAAAGGCATCCATTAGGAACTTTTTTAGTACAAACACCATCCTCGGCGTTTGATGGTCGTGTAAGAACAATTAACATGGACTCGTACACGCCATTACTTGAGTTAAAAGAAAATCCGCCACCAATCGGATATTTTATCAAAAAAGACTCGAATGTAATGGATGAAGCTTATCGGATTGTAAGAAATCATGTTAGGGCTCCGGTCGTGAAGCCTAGTTGTGACGAGAAATTGTATTTCGATTTCGCAGCAAATACCGATGATAAATGGATTTCATTTATTGATGATCTTATAGCAAACGCAAAATACGAATTAGGGCTTGATGAATTAGGCCGTGTTCTGTTCTTACCAGTTCAGGATACGGCTACTTTACAGCCCGTAACTGAATTCAATGATGATGATAGTTCTATTTTGTATGCAGATGTAAGTGAAGAATACGATTTATACGGGATTCCAAATGTAGTTGAAGTTGTGTATTCCAAGAACAACTTGAATTATTATGCCCGAGTTGTAAACGAAGATTCCAACAGCCCCACATCTACGGTTAGCCGTGGGAGAGAAATAATCCATAGGGACACTGATCCAGATTTTTCTGGAGAACCGACAGAATATCAAGTTAAAGAATATGCTGAAAAATTACTTCAGAAGCTATCGACAGTGGAATATAAAGTGACATTTTCACATGGGTATTACCCTGTTAGACTGGGGGATTGTGTTCTCTTGAACTATAAGGCAGCTGGTATTAACAATGTAAAAGCAAAAATCGTGAAACAGGCAATTACTTGCGATACTGGATGCAAAGTTACAGAAACAGCGATATATACATCAAAATTATGGAGGTGATTGACTTTGGCATTATCTAACGAGATTGCATCTCAGTTTGCAAAAACTGTTGCAAACAAAGATAAAAGCAGAAGCGAAAACGCTGTTTATGGAACAGTAGTTGTTCGAAATGGGGAAAAGTATGTGCGAATGGATGGTTCAGATTTACTCACCCCTTGCGGTGCCACGGTCAATGCGATAAATGGTGAGCGAGTTCTTATATTGGTTAAGAATCATTCAGTCATTATCAATGGAAATTTATCATCTCCAGCAGCAAGACTTGGCGATCTGGACGACGTTAGTAAAGTTGCTGATGAAAGTTGGAAAAAACTTGTAGCGTGGGCAAAAGACAAAGATTTAATCTACATTGATGGTGCAAATTTGTATTCTGGCTCGGTAAATGCAGATAAGATCAACGTAAACGATTTGTTTGCCCTGAATATAGAAGCAAGCGGATCGATTATTGGTGTGAAAATCGAAGCCCGTGAAATGAGTGCCAAAGAATCATATTCGATATTCAATGGAAAAAATATTCAGAAGATCCTATATTTCGATGGAACATCCATAAAACTCGGAAAAATGGGCACTGGAACTGAAATCGCCAATGGTGCTGGATTTGAGTTTTTTGATAAATCTATAAATGTTTACGGAAATCTCACTTTCATGAGTGGCGACATTTCAACTCCAGGAGCAATATCATCTGGAAAAGAAATATCAGCAGTTAGTAATGTGAAAACCGGAGACAATTTTCTTGCTCCCAATGGGCACGGTCTGTATGTAGCAGATACTTCTGGTAAATATCGTGCTGTTATTCATTATGGAGATAACGATCTTATTATTGGTTTTGGAGTCGGACCATATTCGGGATATACTGGTGCAACTACTCATATAGAGGGTAATACCATTAAATTTCATACTGATCAGGGATCGTATATACCATATTATAGACCTGGCGATGCCCAGCAAAATATACGTTATAAAGGCGGAGGATTTATTACAGGCAGTAAAGCAAATCTACATTTTTGTATTCCTTTATCGAGACCATGTGTTGGAGTAACATCCGTAAGCGTAGTTTCTAATCCGGGTTTGATAATTCGACAAGGTGGGAATTATTTGTATGGCTCTGGAGCAGATACGAACGTTCAACCGGAATATTACGAAGCAACCTTAGCTGATAACTGTATCAGTGTTATGGCACACTTTTCGAATACTACAAATGTAGTTACCAATAATGATGCTTGTGGCGTTTCTGGTCAGTTTACAGTGTATTTCAATTAAGAAGGAAAATTCAAAATGGCTTTAAGCAAATCTATAAAACAGGATAACGGCATTCCTCTGAGTTATCATCGAATCCTGTTTGTTCATTCGGCAATCAACACACACATCTCGATTGCTGTTATTTCCTATGTAAATGAAGAAAGTAGAGAGAATGAAAACGCTGGGAAACCAGCATATACGGCTACAGTTACATATGAGTTGCCGTACAAAGAAAATATGACAATCGAAGAGGCTTATGATTATTTGAAGACTCTTCCTGCGTTTGTGGACGCAATAAATTGCTAAAAGGAGGAACAAGTTAAAATGAGTAAACTTATTGATTATCCTGCTGCAACAAGATTCGACAGTGGGGACATTCTTATCAAGGATGGTATGAATGGTACTAAGAAAATCACAGCAAAAAATGCAGCTATTGATTTGGCTGGTATGGTGTCAGCTGTACAGCACAGAATGATCTGGGGAGGAAGAAATCTTGGAACATCTGTAACGGCTGAGCAGAAAGCTGCAATCAGAAACGGCACATTTGATAATCTGTATGTCGGTGATTATTGGGTAATTAACGGTATTACCTGGAGAATTTGGGATATTAACTATTTTACCCATAGCGGTGATACTGAATTCGCCAAACCACATTTGGTAATCGTCCCGGATTCCGCATTATACAGTCATGTTATGAATGATACAAATACAACCGAGGGTGGTTATGTCGGATCTAAGATGTACAAAGAAGGTCTGGAGCAGGCAAAGACCACAATCAAGGCTGCATTCGGAGACATGCTTCTCACTCATAGAGATTATCTGACAAATGCTGTTACTGATAATCATGCATCTGCTGGAGCATGGTTTGATTCCCAGGTAGAATTAATGAACGAAATCATGGCTTATGGCACTCATGTGTATGCGCCCGCAAACGATGGTGTAACGCTTCCGAATAAGTATACAACTGGTCGTCAGCAGTTCGCAGCAGCTATGCTCAATCCGTCAATCGTCAACTTACGATATTGGTATTGGCTGAGAGATGTCGTGTCTTCGGCTGTCTTTGCCTATGTGGACTCCTACGGCAGTGCGAATTACTACGGCGCTTCGGGCTCTGGTGGGGTTCGTCCGTATTTCCTTATTGGTTAGTAACTGAGGGGCCTCGTGCCCCGAAGAATTTAATATTTGTATAAAAGAATAGGAGAAAATTCAAAATGGAAGATAAAACTTATTCAATTACACTTGCTGATGGTACTGTTATCGGCGACTTGAAACTCAACGGCAACAATTTTATCTCGAAATCTCCAATTGCAAAAGAGATGTTTGAAGATTGTTGCAGCCCTGTTGTCATCAGCGATGGCGAAGTAGAAGAAACTCACAATAATATGGAGCTTGTTCAGATCACTCCGATGGGAGAAGAGTATTGGTTTGTTCTTCGAGACATTTCAAAAGCTGAAATGGAAAAAATCAAGATGCAGTCGGACATTGAGTATATTGCAATGATGGCTGGCGTTGAACTTTAAAGAAAAGGAGGAACATCGTGATGCATAGTGATAATTTCGAGAAAGTAAAACGTTTTTATACTCTGAAAGTATGGAATGAAACACGTGTCCGCAACGCCGTAAAAATGGGCTGGATTACAGAGGAAGAATTCACTGAAATTACCGGAAATGATTATTAATGAGCGTATTAGCATCTAAGCGGAAAGAGTCGAGAGAAGAAGCGATTGCTTATTCGCTGGAGTTATACGACATGCTGATTGAATTCATGCAGAGGAGCTTTGCAATAAAAAGTCAGGAACAGTTTGTTCGGGAACAATATGCAACTGGAAAAGGATTGGAAGTTGATTATCAAGCTTATGCTTATATTATGCTTAGTACAAAAGAACAGATTGAAAAATCTGCCTCTTTATTGACTGCTAACTTACGAGCT
The DNA here is from genome assembly GCF_040914025.1 of Ruminococcus sp. RTP21484sp1_RTP21281st1_A8_RTP21281_210402. NCBI lineage: Bacteria > Bacillati > Bacillota > Clostridia > Eubacteriales > Oscillospiraceae > Ruminococcus > Ruminococcus sp. RTP21484sp1_RTP21281st1_A8_RTP21281_210402. The sequence continues at coordinate 74,941 of NZ_JBCPGE010000006.1, read as the reverse complement.
GCGAGATCTTTATTTCCGACTTCTATGCATGAATATGAAATTAGGCGTGATTATTTAAATGCCGGTATTGTGAATTGCAATCAGATAATCAATTCATTACAGCGTGTTGTAGGCAGATTCAATGTTGATTTGAATGCCTATGGCAGATATAGTAAAGCTATTGACCGAGAAATCAAGTTGATAAAGAGATGGCGTCAAAGAGACAATAAAATGAAATCGTATCTTCCAGGGTAACATCTGTATTTATGCGTGTCTTCGGCTAACTTTGCCAATGTGAACAACAACGGCAATGCGAATTACAACAACGCTTCGAACTCTAATGGGGTTCGTCCGGATTCTTTGATCTAACCAATCAGGGAAGGAGATGTTATCCGTTCCACCAAAGGGATAAATGATAAAGCCGGACGCAATTTACTACGGTAACTATTGCTATCACGGTGAATAATTATGACATACGAGGAAATTCTCTGCGACGCCAACAATCTCTATGCGGGTTACAAAGCCTCTATAAAAGGCAGTAAGTGGAAAGAATCTGTCCAAAGATTTATTCTTAATTTCTTGAGGTATATTTTTGAACTACAAGATGATCTTATTAATAGGACTCTTACAAACGGTCCTGTTGATGAATTTGAACTGCGCGAACGAGGCAAAATAAGACCAATTACAAGTATTCCAGTAAAAGACCGTATTGTCAGGCATGTTCTATGCGACGAATTATTAATCCCCAAAATAAGAAGAAAAATCATATATGATAATTGTGCGTCCTTGAAAGGGCGTGGCATATCTATGCAAAGAAAACGTTTCGAGGTACATTTACGGAAATATTACAAACTGTACGGAAACGAGGGTTATATTCTCTTTGGCGATTTTTCAAAGTTTTACGATAATATTATCCATGAAATAGCAAAGAAAGAGTTGCTTGAATTATTTGAGGATGACGAATTTATAGACTGGCTACTCAACGTTATATTTGATGGGTTTAAAGTTGATGTGTCGTACATGAGCGACGATGAATATGCGTCATGTTTGGATGAGGTATTTAACAAATTAGAGTACCGAAAGATTCCAAAGAGCAAATTGACTGGTGAGAAATTCATGGAGAAGTCCGTGAATATGGGCGATCAGTTATCGCAAGCGATTGGTATTTATTATCCGCATCGGATTGATAATTATGTAAAGTATGTCAGAGGAATAAAGTTTTATGGAAGATACTCAGACGATTGGTATATCATGAGTCCATCCAAAGAGGAATTATTGGATTTGCTTGAAAACATCAAGAGAATAGCTCATGAATACGGAATTCATATTAATATGAAGAAAACAAAAATCGTCAAAATAAGCGGTACTTATAAATTTCTTCAGATAAAATACACACTAACCGAATCTGGAAAAATTATGAAACGAATTAATCCAGATCGGATTTATACAATGCGTAGAAAATTGAAGAAATTAGCCGTTAAGGTGGAAAATGGCGAAATACCATATGAAAATGTTGAAGGAATGTTCAAGGGCTGGATGGGAGACTTTTATAAGCTTATGTCCAGAGCTCAGAGAAAAGATTTATTAGAACTATACGAAGGCCTATTCAATAAGACCATAACCATCGTGAAAAAGAAGATGATTATAAAAGATAGGTCACAACAAGAATCGACATGGGAGGTAGCTTGATGGAACCATGGTTTCAGATGGTACTTACGATTATTAGCTCAGTTTTAGCTTCTTCTGGGCTGTGGGCCTATTTAACAAAAAGAAGTGAAAGAAAAGATGTAAAAACGGAGATGCTTGTTGGTTTGGCTCATGATCGGATTATGTATCTTGGTATGCAGTACGTAGATCGAGGTTACGTAACACAGGATGAGTATGAAAACCTACGAACATATCTCTATGATCCTTATAAAAAATTGGGAGGGAATGGTTCTGCCGAAAGAGTTATGAAAGAAGTGGACAAGCTCCCGATTCACAAATTTGCCATAGGCAAGGAGGAAAAGAATAATGAACATGAGTAACAAAACTTATGACACTCTTAAATGGATTGCAATGTATCTGCTTCCAGCTCTGGGAACTTTGTACTTTGCGCTTGCTGGTATTTGGAATTTTCCATACGGAGAGCAGGTTGTCGGAACTATCACAGCGGTTGATACATTCCTTGGCGTGATTCTTGGAATTAGTACATCCCAGTATAATAAAACTTCTGAAGATGCGACGAAATAGTTAAAGATGAGCGGGAGAGATGGGATGTCTTTCTCGCTCTAAATACATTTCCTCTTATTTTTTTTCAGTACGCAGGTGACAGTCTCCGTTGGTACTATCAAGACTAGAATGGAGGTAGTCAAAATGGAAAATAAAAAAGAAAAGAAACTGCTCACTGTGAAAGATTTGTGCACTTATTTAAGTATAGGAGAAACCAAAGCGAGAGAGTTGTTACATAACCCCGATAATGGTTTTACTATTCGAATAGGGAACCGATTATATGCTCACAGGGATAAAGTCGACGCCTGGTTATTGCGAAATATCTTTTAAAATGATATATTTGGGGTAAGTTCAATTTGGATTTTCCCCATTGCAGAAAGGAGTTTATATGGGAAAATCGATAAAAGGAAAAGAACTGGGTGTTGGCATCACTCAAAGACAAGACGGCTTATACCAAGCCAGATTCACAAATCGCTTTGGAAAAAGGGAAACTTTATATGATAAGAACCTAAACAATCTCAGAACCCAAATGCGAAAAGCTCAGACTGCTGATGACAACGGAGTAAATCTGGTAAAAAGTAACATGACATTAGACGAGTGGTATAAGGTTTGGATAACTACATGTAAAGGAAATTGTAGAAATACAACATTAAGCGCCTATGAGATAGCATATAAATCTATAAAAGAAGGGATAGGTCGTGAAAAAATACAGAAGTTAAATCCTGTGATGCTTCAAGCGGAATTGAACAAATTAAAAAGCAATCAGCAAAGAACGAGGGTCAAAGTAGTATTGAATGGGCTATTTGCCGAAGCGAAAAGAAACGGTCTGGTACCACAAAATTTTGCGAAAGACCTCATAACTAAAATCGGTAAAGAAGTATCGAAAGAGCGTCGAGTGCTAGGAATCGAAGAGACTAAATTGTTCCTTACATATGCTAAAGATCACAGATTCTACAATATATTCGTTGTGGCACTTGAGACCGGAATGCGAATCGGAGAGCTTAGAGGACTGTACTGGAGCGATATAGATTTTGAAAGACGAGCGCTACATGTGAGAAGAACAATGTGTCATATACATGGGGAGAACGGGTATTATTTCGAAGAGCACGAGCCAAAAACATTCAATGGAAAACGGTTAATTCCGCTTACAAATGCGTGTATTGATGCACTTATACATCAAAAGCTATTGAATGAAACTAGAATTAAAAAACGCAAATGTTGGGATTTTAAAGACCTGGTGTTTCCTACAAGCAGTGGTAAACCTTTTCAGGAGGTGGCAGCAATTGACGCAATAAATGAGATACTCAATAAAATGGAAGCTGATGGAATTCGTATAAAGAAATTCACTCCGCATGCGTTCAGACATACTTTCGCAACAAGGGCTATAGAGAATGGAATGAGCCCTAAAACGCTTCAAAAAATATTAGGTCACAGCTCATTGCAGATGACAATGGATTTGTACTGTCATGTCTCAGATGAGACTTTATTTGATGAGATGAAAAAGATGGAAAATCAAAATGGTGTAAAAGTGGTGTAGTAAAAAAAACTATAGTCTGAAAACCCTTGATTTTACTGGATTTCTAAAGTCAATCTTTAAGAAAAAGTTAATTTTATACATTCTACGCTCTAAAAGTGGAAAATTATACTCGATTTTGTTATAATATGGAAAACTGCTTTTACAATTAAATAAAGTAATGCGATATAATGAGGTATCAAGTGGAAGGGGAGAATTATATGAAGAAGAGAGGTCGTGTGCTGATTTTGTTAATAACAGCTGCACTTGCTATTGAGCCCTTACAGCTGGTATATGCAGAGCCTGCAGTGGATAATCTGACAGGAACTGTTTCCCAGGAGACCGGAGCCGAGATAAGAGATGAGAATGAAAGTGCTCAGCCCGAGCCGAAACCTGGCTGGGTATCTGTGGAAAAGGGATACCAGTGGAGGCAGGAGGATGGTAGTTTCCTTCAGCAGTCTGGATGGGTTACGATCCAGGGTAAGAAATATTATCTTCAGAAAGGTGGTATTCGTTATTCCGGATGGCAGACCTTTAAGCAGAAGAAACGCTATTATTTATCTAACGGTGTCCTTGCCTCGAAACGATGGGTAAAGGATAATGGACAGTTTTACTATATACGTAAGAATGGTACGCCTGTACCAGCTGGCAGATGGTTGACAGTAAAAGGACGGAAATACTATATAGGCAAAAAGGGTTATCGTGTAACCGGTCTGAAGACTATCCATAATAAGAAATACTATTTTAATTCCAAGGGTGTTTTGATCAGGAATAAAATAAGCTATAAGATTAAAGGCAAAGAGTACGAGATCAATTCAGATGGTGTTGCAATAAGGGTTTCTTCTCTGAAAGCAGAATGTATGCGTAAGGCGAAAAAATTTGTTGAAAAGCATACCTCCCCTAATATGTCCAATAGTCAGAAGTTTAGAATCTGTTTTAACTATTTGATGGGATATACTGATTTTAAACCATGGATCAATCCTACAGATGCAGAGTTTAAGACTCAGACCTGGCCATATCAGTCGGCAATCTATATGTTCGATAATAATCTTGCCGGAAGCTGTTATGGAATTGCAAGTGCAGTAGCAGCATGTGCCAGGGTATTGGGCTATGAGCCTTATGTGATCGCCACTACAGGAGACCATGGATTCGTAATGATCGACGGATTATATTATGATAACATGGGACCACTGTTTGGTGCTTCTACACATTTCGCTTATTCAGTGCGATCAAAGGTGAAGTTTTAAGGCAGTCTGTCTGCTTTAAAAATATAATATTTATAAAAGGAGAATCAAGAAATGAGAAAATGGAAAAAATTACTTCTTCCAGCCATGTGTGCATTTATGCTCCAGATACCGGTAATTGTAAATGCCGAGGCTGTAGACAGCAGTAATAATGTGACATCTGCTGTTGAAACTCCGGTTGCTACTCCTACACCAGCACTTCTGGATGGTATCGTTAAGAAAGGCTCCAGGACTTATTTTTATAAGAATGGTGTGATGCAGAAGAATTGCTGGAGTCCAGACAAAAAGCAGTATTTTGGTAAGAATGGCGTTGCTTACGCTGCCCCGAAGGTATCTGGCTGTAAGAAGAATATTGTAGTAAAAAAGATTGGAAAGAAATACTACGGATTTGACAGAAATGGCTTTAAAGTGAAAAAAGGCGTATATGCAGATGCTAAGGGTACTCCTTACTACTTTGACAAGAAGGGTGTCCGTGTCGCAAAGAAAAGTAACCAGCTGAAGGCGGCAAGCAAGTACATGGCAGATGGAGCAGTCCTTCGTAAGCTTCTTGGCAGACCTTCCAAGACCAAAACACTTTCCAGCTGTATGACAGGTATCAGTAAAGATCTTAAATTAACCTATGCTAACATTTTAGTACAGCTTGGAAAGAAGACAACTGGCGGAGAAATCGTATATGGTGTTCAGGCACGATAAAATATCAGGAGAGAATAAGTATGAGAAAGTTTACTAAAACAATGGCAGCAGTGCTGTCCCTTACTATGACACTTACAATGGTTACCCCTGTATTTGCAGAGGGCGAAACCAACATAACACCAGCACAGACAACTGAGGTAGTTACTCCTACTCCAACTCCGGCTCAGCCTCCGAAGAATGGACTGTTTGTAAATGAGGGTAAAACCTATTGCTATAAAAACGGCAAGCTGGTTAAGAATAAATATGGTTATAAAGTCAAAAAGAAGTATTACCGCATCGACAAAAAAGGTGTTGCTACTTTAGTATCCACAGCAGAGGGACTGGCTGGTGCACGCCTTGATAAGTGTGGGGGAGACCTTAAGAAAGCTTTCAAGTGGAGCTCCACCAAGATTAAATACTGGGGAAGCGTAGGAAAGCCGAAAAAAGGACAGAATCAGGTTGAATATTATGCAACCTACGGATTTAAAAATGGTAAAGGCGACTGCTATGTTATGGCTGCAACCTTCTGTATGATGGCGAAGGTAAAAGGCTATAAAAATGTAAAGATGGTAAAAGGAACTGTTCCGCAGGCAAATGGTAAGAATGGCGCTCATGGTTGGTGTGAAATTAAAATAGGCAAAACAGTTTATGCGTATGATCCAAACTTTGCATATACATATCGGAATAGTAATGTAAAACATCATAGTGGATATAAGTTTACTTATAAAATGTTGGGTAAAGGTTTTGGACTTTATAAATACAATCTTAAGAAAGTAAAACGAATTTCTTGTTAACTACAAGTTAAAATAATAGGATTAAGGAGATGTTTTGAATGAAGAAAAAACTATTAATGGCATTATTAGTGGGAGTATTGGCTGTACCATCCTCGGTAAGCTGTTTTGCAGCTGAGAGTACGGATGCAGCTGCTGCGGATTCTGATGAGGAAGAAGAAACAGAGGAAACGGAAGCAGAAGATAAAGATACTACTGCTAAGAAGAAAGAAAATTTAAAGACAGTTGGTGAGAAGAAGGATGGTTGTATAGCATTTAAACTGAGAAATGCTACCTCTAAGAAGATTATCGGACTTGCGATCAAGACTGCTGATGAGACAGAATTTACTGAAAATATGATGGAAGAGGATGATTCCTTTGAATTAAAAGAAAAAAAGAGAATTTATTTTTCTAAGGAAACTGAAGAGAATGCAGAAGAGAATACAGACGAAACCGCAGAGGATAAAGCTCCTACATACGATATGCGTATTACCTTTGAGGATGGAACATCAGCAGATGTTCACGGAATCGTTCTGGAAGATCTTCGAACACTTACGATACGTGAGAAGGACGGAATCGTGTATGGTACTTATAAGCTGAAAAGCACAAAAGAAAAGAAGACTACCTACGATACTGAGAAAGCAATTGCAGATCAAGCTGCAGCAGATGCAGCAGCGGCACAGGCAGCAGCTTCCCAGCCGGCTGAATCCTATGACAGCAATGATTATTCTTACGATTATAGTGGAGAAGATTATAGCGGCGGTGATGACTACAGTGGTGGTGAAGATGGTGGCGATGGATGTCTTGATAATGGTCTCTTAGGCTGATTTGGGGCAAAGCAGTGTCTGTCGTAATGGACAGATATCTAGAAGAATTAATACAGGACAGGGCTCTTGCACTGAGAAAAGCAGTGGGGAGCTCTTGTCCGATTTAGGAGAAAAATATGTCGTTAGTATCTAACCTGTTTTTACTTTTTGTGGCGGCAAGTATATTGATTTACTATATAGTGCCCCGTAAATCTCAGTGGATCGTTCTTCTTATTTTCAGTTATCTCTATTACATAGCAGGTGGTCCACGTTATGTTGTCTTCATTCTTTTTTCCACACTTGTCACTTGGCTGATGGCTCTTCTTATTGAAAAAGCAGAAGGAAAAGAAAACCATAAGGGTGCCAGGAAACTTCTGATTCTTGGTCTGATTCTTAACTTTGGTATGCTTGGAATCGTCAAGTACACCAACTTTGCAGTAGAAAATATCAATGCATTGCTGCATTTGAATCTGAGAGGGATACAGCTATTGCTTCCCCTTGGAATTTCCTTCTATACATTCCAGTCCTCAGGCTATCTTCTTGATGTATACTGGAAAAGATGCAAGGCAGAGAGACACCCGTTGAAATACGCATTGTTCGTATCCTTTTTCCCTCAGATTCTGCAGGGACCTATCGGCAGATATAGCCGCCTGGCAGATCAGCTTTATGCTGAACACAGGTTTGAGGGAAATAATATAATCAGAGGTTTTGAGCGGATTCTCTGGGGCTTTTTTAAGAAAATGATCCTTGCGGACTGGGCCGCTGCTTTTGCAGATGCTATTTTTGAAGATCCGGCAAAGTATAACGGGGTGGCACTTCTTGGAGTTTTGTTTTATACGATCCAGCTTTACGCAGATTTCTCTGGAGGAATGGATGTTGTGATCGGTATTGCCTCTATGTTTGGAATTGAACTGGATGAAAACTTCAAGCGCCCATTTTTTGCTGTATCTATCACGGATTTCTGGCATCGCTGGCATATCACTCTTGGAACCTGGATGAAGGATTATGTTTTTTACCCGGTGACCTTATCCGGCTGGATGGGTAAATTTGGAAAATGGGGCAAAAAGGTGTTTGGCAAGAAAATTGGCCGCACCCTTCCTATCTGCGTGGCCAATCTGATCGTATTCTTCGTTGTAGGCGTATGGCATGGCGCTGCGTGGAAATATATTGTATACGGTATGTATAATGGTATTATTATTGCCTTCAGCGGACTTATGGCAGAGAATTACCGTAAATGGAAAAAGAAGCTTCACATTTCCGGTAAGGAAACCTGGTATTATCTGTTCACTGTAATCCGTACTTTTGTATTGGTTGTGATCAGTATGTACTTTGATAGGGCAGACAGCGTTAGACAGGCATTTCATATGATGAAGCAGTCTATCACACAATTTGCTCCGGCCCAGCTGCTTTTGATTCCGGCAGGTAAACAGGGGACTTCTTTTACTCCATATGCTCTTGTGATTATAGCTGTTGGCTGTGTAATATTATTTGTGATAAGTCTCCTTCAAGAACGTGGCGTGAAGATTCGGGAATCTCTTGCCAGGCTTCCTCTTCCTGTTACAGTTGCCATTTATTTTTGCATGCTGATATCCATAGGTTTGTTCGGTTCCACAGCAGTAGCGAGAGGTTTTATTTATGCACAATTTTAAGAAAATTATAAAAACAATAGTAGTGGTTGCTGTGTGTGTGACGCTTCTTGCTGGATTGGATATGGCTCTTTATCCTTGTACCTTTATGAGAAATGACATTCATGCAGTGGTAAGTAACCAATATGATGACATTATTCTTGGAACATCCCATGGAATGACAGATATCGATCCGGCTGTGATGGAGGAAATCACAGGCAGAAGCGGTCATAATGTATGTGTAGGGGGAGAATATGGAATTGATGCCTATTATATTGCCAGACTGATTGCAGAGAAACAGAAGCCTGCAAGAATCATTTATGAGGTAGATCCGGGATATTTTGTTTCTGAGAAAGAAGAGGGAAATAACTATCTATTATTTTATCATGAGTTTCCATTTTCAAAAGCTAAGGTTGAATACTTCTGGAATTCTATTGCAAAATGCAATTTCCGCACTGTTTTGTTTCCCTGGTATGAGTATTCTCTTGGATATGAGCTTAGCAAGGTGAAAGAAACCTTCACTCAGAAATGGAATAAGGATTACGATATTGCCCATCTGAAAAGTGATACCCAGGAGTACCACGAAAGCGGTCTTATCGAGAGGTATCCGGTGGATACTACCAAGCTGAAAATGAAGGATTTGAAGCTCTTTGAGGAGGAACAGGTAAACCCTCAGAATATGGAATATCTTGGACGGCTGATCGATTTTTGCAGGGAAAATGATATCCAGTTTGTCGCAGTAACTACGCCGATTCCTATTAATACCTTACAGGCATATAGCGATAACTATAATGCTGCATGGAAATACTTTGGACAGTATTTTGATGAGCATGAAGTAACATATCTGAACTTTAATACCCAGTATTTTAAAGCATTTTCCCATGATCTTTCAGACTATACGGATTTTGATGGTCATATGAATGGAAATGCTGCAAAGGAGTATTCTAAGGTTCTGGCTAATATTCTGAAAGGAGAGGGTGTATGATAACAAGTATTTTGGAATATCTTGAAAGTTCTGCTTCCAGATATCCGGACAAAACAGCATTTGCAGATCTTGACGCTACATGTACATTTGAGGAATTACGCCTCCGGGCAAGAAGAGTTGGGACTGCCCTTGCAGAACATTTTGCTCCGAGAAATCCGGTGCCGGTTTTTATGGAAAAAAGTGTGGATACCATAGGTATGTTTATGGGGGCTGTTTATGCTGGATGTTTCTATGTGCTTCTTGATACTAAGCAGCCGGCTGCAAGAATTTCGCAGATTCTGGATATTCTTGACAGTAATGTGATTGTTACTTCCAGTAAGTACCAGAAGGATCTGGAAAAGCTGGAATTTAAGGGAACAATTCTTCTTACTGAGGAACTGGAAAAAACACCAGAAGACAGTTTTGTTCTGAAGAGTATTCGAGATCAGGCATTAGATACAGATCCGCTTTACGGCATTTTTACATCGGGATCCACAGGAGTTCCAAAGGGTGTTGTTGTGGGGCATCGTTCTGTAATTGATTTTATTGACTGTTTTACAGAGCTGTTTCATATTACAGGCGAAGATGTAATGGGAAATCAGGCACCATGGGACTTTGATGTTTCTGTAAAGGATATTTATTCAGGCCTGAAAACCGGGGCCACTGTGCAGATCATTCCCAAACAGTATTTTTCTATTCCTAAGAATCTTCTTGATTTTCTGGTTGAGAGAGAGGTTACCACGATCGTATGGGCTGTGTCTGCTATGTGCATTATCAGTACCCTGAATGGTTTTACCTATAAGGTGCCAGACAAGATTAAAAAGGTTTTGTTCTCTGGAGAGGTTATGCCTATTAAGCATCTTAATATCTGGAGAAAATATCTTCCAGATACTATGTTTGTAAATATTTATGGTCCTACAGAGATTACCTGTAATTGTACATATTATATTGTTGACAGAGACTTTGAACCGGGAGATGTGCTTCCAATGGGGAAAGCCTTTCCTAACGAAAAAGTCTTCCTTCTGGATGAAGAAGATCATCTGGTTACAGAAAAGAGGATAAACGGTGAGATTTGTGTGGCAGGTAGTGCGCTTGCACTTGGCTATTATAGAAATCCTGAACAGACAAAGAAGGCATTTGTTCAGAACCCTTTGAATGACAGATATCTGGAGCCTATTTACCGTACAGGAGACCTTGCTTTCTACAATGAAAACGGGGAGCTTTGCTTCGCTACACGTAAGGACTTCCAGATTAAGCATATGGGACATAGAATTGAGCTTGGTGAGATTGAGACAGCAATGGATAAACTTCCTGAGATTCGAAGAAGTCTGTGTATTTACGATCAGGCAAAAAATAAAATCGTTGCTTTTTATGAGGGTGATATCGATCGTAAGCAGCTGTCACGTTCCCTTGTGAAATATGTACCAAACTTTATGGTGCCGAATGTATTTGTCCAAGTGGATGCTATGCCTCTTACAAAGAATGGCAAGATTGACAGGAAAGAGCTGACAGCCAGATATCAGGAGGGAAGATAAATGGCGGATTATAATTTTTTGCAGAAATTTATAGAAGATAAGAATCCTACGCCTTCCTATGTATTTGATCTGGATGCTTTGGCTGTACATGTAAATAAGATTAAGGAGTTGCTTGCAGGTAAAGCGAGAGTCTGCTATGCCATGAAGGCCAATCCTTTTCTTACAAGACCAATGATGAAGCATGTAGATCTTTTCGAAGTATGCTCTCCTGGAGAATTTCGCATTTGTGAGCGTGTCTCTGTTCCAATGGAAAAGATCGTGCTTTCAGGTGTATATAAAAATCCTTCTGATATTCGATATGTACTTGAAACATACGGTGGAAAGGGAGTATATACAGTAGAATCTCTGGAGCATCTGAAGAATTTGCAGAGGATAGCGGGAGAACTGGGGCTGACGATTGATGTGTTGATCCGTGTGACCAGTGGCAATCAGTTTGGCGTGGATGAAGAAGATATTCGCAAGATTATTTCCAGGCGCCAGGAGTATACTGCACTTCACATTTTGGGACTTCAGTTCTATTCAGGTACTCAGAAGAAAAATCTTTCACAGATGGAAAAGGAGCTTCAAAGTCTGGATGCCTTTCTGAACGAGCTTAAGAAAGATTATGGATATCAGGCAGAGGAGCTTGAGTACGGACCGGGATTGTTTGCGCCTTATTTTGTGAAGGATAAGGAAGAGTCTGTTGAGGAGCTTCTGGGTGGCTTTGGAAGGCTTCTGGATAATCTTACCTTTGGAGGAAATGTAATACTGGAGATGGGACGGTATCTTACCTATCTGTGTGGTTATTATATTACCTCTATCGTGGATATGAAGGTGAATCATGGTCAGAATTATGCTATTGTGGATGGCGGTATTAATCATCTGAATTATTATGGCCAGGCGATGGCTATGAAGCTGCCTCATTGCATACAGACCGATCATACGGGAAATATACGCACAGAGGGTGATGAGGAACAGTGGAATTTATGCGGTTCGCTTTGCACTGTAAGTGATGTGATCGTAAAGCTTTTTCCATTGAAAAAACCACAGATTAGTGATATGCTCATATTTGAACGTGTAGGTGCATATTCCGTGACAGAGGGAATTTATTTATTCCTGAGCAGACCGATGCCAAGAATTTATTTCTGGCATAAGGGATGTCTTACTTTGGTTCGGGAGGCATTACACACAGATGAATTTAATTCGGAAAGAGAGGAAATGAAAAATGGACAAATTAATTGAAATTCTTGAGGAAATCCAGCCAGATGCGGATTATGAAACCTGTGAGACACTGATCGATGATGGAATTCTTGATTCCTTCGCAATTTTATCTATTGTCAGCGAGCTTCAGGACGAATTTGATATCACCATTACACCGGCTGATATCGTACCGGAGAACTTTAACTCAGCAGCTGCTCTTTGGGAGATGGTTTGCCGTCTGAAGGGCTGATTACAAGAGACTGATTTATTGGGAGAGAAAGAGTATGCGAAAGATAAGCAAATTTCTGGCAGTTATAGCAATCAGTATTATGGCTGTATGCGTACCTGCCCAGGCTTCTGAAATTACCCCAGAGGTGACTGCAGCTCCAACTGTGACTGCAGTTCCGGTTCAGCCTACGGCAGCACCGGCTAGAAAGAAAGGTCTTGTAAAAGAAGGAAAGAAATATGTTTATTACGACAAAAAGGGTAATAAACTGAAAAATAAATGGAAAACCATTCACAAAAACCGTTACTATTTTGACGCGAACGGAAAGGCGGTTACAGGTGGGAAAAGAATTGGTAAATACATATATGTATTTAATCTGGAAGGCAAACTGATTCGTCCCACTAAGGCCAAAATTGTAAAAGTAGGAAAGACATCCTATTATGTAGACACAAAGGGTCATGCATATGTTGGATTCTTTAAACTTGGAAACCGTCTTTATCGGGGCGATGTAAAAGGTCGTCTTACCAAGAATAAAACAGTTTCCAATGTTACCTTTAACCGCAAGGGATATGCAGATAACGATGTAAATGCAAAACTGAAAATAGAGCTTATGAATGTTATTTCCAGGATCACCAATCCGGGGATGAGTAAATCCCAGAAGCTGTATGCCTGCTGGTGTTATCTTACCAGCAGCAGTAATTTCTACTATTCCGGCTACTGGCCAGACTTTAATAAAAAAGGCTGGCAGCGAGAGGTAGCATACAATATGCTGGTTTCAGGTGGCGGTGACTGTTATGGCTTTGCCTGCACCTTTGCTGCAATGGCAAGAGAGATTGGCTATAATCCTTATGTAGTTCTTGGACGTGTATCCGGTACCAGAGATGGTGCAGCAGATGGCCTTACCAGTCATGGCTGGGTCATTATTGACGGATGCTACTATGATCCGGAGGCACAGTTTGCAGGATGGTACAGAGGTGTATACGGAAGCGGCAGCTACGACATCAATCATCAGATTAAGAGCATTGTGAGATTTGCGTCATAATTGACGGATACGTCACATCGGCGAAATGTGAAGCATTTTGAAGAGGGCTTTGAATAATTAAATATCTGACATCATGTAGAGCGGAAGAGAAGATATGCATTATTTCTTTTCCGCTCTTTGCGTATACAAAAATTCATTAGGCTGCAACTTGATGAGAGCGTTCAGACAAATTTGTTAATAAATTGGGGTGTGCAGACGCGAAAATTACTTTCTGCATTAATTGTTTTGCATTGAAGTTATAGGGAAAAAGAAAAATGGGAAAGAGAATGGTAATACATAAATGGAAAGTCTGGGTTGTGCGAATTGCTTTTTTATGTGGACTTCTTATTATCTCATCAACATTACAGACAGAGGCTGCCACAAAGAACAGCTGGACAGTAAAAGTAAATAACGAGTACAAGGCTAAACTTGTAAAAAAGAAAGATCAATGGTATCTTCAGTCTACATCCATTCAGATGAAGAATAAGAAAGGGACGGAAAGAATCGCATATCTTTCAATTCCATCCAATGTGGGACTTGCCAGTGGTTATTATTATTTTTGGACAGATGGACGAATAGACAAAAGGAAAAAATTTCATGATCTTGATACGAAAATTGGGACTACACGCTTTAAAGGCTCCTATTATTTTGGGGAAACAGCCGGACGGCTGAAACAGACGGCTGGTTGGATTGTGTTTAAGGGAAAGAAGCTCGCCCTGAACAAAAATGGAAAATTGCATACAAACCGCTGGTACAAAGGTTATTATCTGACGGAGCATGGCACAATTGCCGCAAACCGCAAGATTTCCTGCACCTTGTATGTAGATGCAGAAGGGAAAAAATGCGCGAAGGAAGAGGTAAAGTTAAGAAAACTGAGAATAAAAATAAATGAAAAACTGAAAGGATACAGTGGGAACTGGTCTGTTTATGTGAAAGATTTAAAAACAGGCGATGTCCTTTCCATCAATGAGACAAGCATGTATCCGGCAAGTGTGATCAAGCTCTTTGTGATGGAGGCTGTTTATGCCGGTGCTGCAGAGAAAAAAATCAGTCTTAACAGCTATGTGAACGGTCTTTTGGACAGCATGATAACAATCAGTGACAATGAGAGCTACAATGAGTTGGTTCGGACTGTAGGACAGGGCAGTTTCGCGTAAGTATTCGAACCAGATGCTAAATCTTCTGCTGGCGCAGGAAAGGCGGTATAAAATTCCTGCAGGTCTCCCCTCAGGCGTTAAGTCTGGAAATAAGACCGGGGAGACAGACAGCTATCAGCATGATGCGGCGATTGTATATGGAAAAAAGACAGATTATGTGATTGTTGTGTTTGCACAAGCTGGCGAATATACAGGAATTAATGGGATAAAGGAAATATCCGGTATGGTATATGAGCGCCTGAATTAAATTAGTATGTATAAAATCCTGCTATTTCGCAAGAAACGAGGTAAAGTCCATATGTTTATCCAACCAGTTCCCTGCGATTCCGACGCCTTTTCCCATGGTAAAGGCGGCTACAACGGTACCAATTCCAAGTCCTTTGATATGTCCGAGACCGAATCCGGTGAGGGCAGCAGTGACAATCAGGCAGATTACATCGAAGCTGATCTTGATTTTTGGATATGCCACAGAAGTGATCTGGGACAGCTCCCTTGGGAAAAGGTCAGTAGGGACAATAGGCATTTTGCAGCGGTTGGAAATAGCGATTCCAATACAGATCAAAATGTAGCTTGCAATAAAATAGAAAATTCTCCAGCCAATTGCTGTAGGAAGAACATTTATCCATAATTCATGTACATCAAGCAGCTCCCCGAAAACGAATCCTACTACGAAGCTGAATAGATACTGGACTACGAATTTTTTCCGCAGGATCATCAGCGCCAGTACCAGAAGTCCCTGAAATATGTAGGTCCATGTTCCAAGGCTTATCTTCGGAAAGACGCAGGAAAAAGCGTAGGAAACACTGGAAATAGCGGAAATTCCTGTCCCGGAATAGAGCATAAGGACAACGCCGAAGCTGTTGATGGCAACAGCAAGAAGAAGTGCAAGCTCTCCCCGGTAGATTGGGAGAGATTTTTGTGTAGTTTGTGTATTCAAGTGAAAAGCCTCCTGTCATGTTGATTCCTGCATATTATACTACGGATGTGAAAAAATGCAATAAAAAACAGATTTGTTGTTATAACAACTGAATATCACGAAAATTTATAGTATAGTTACGAAAAACAGTTATAGCAGGAGGCTTTTTATCATGGATAAGATGAAAAATATAAGTAAAGCAGAAGTGCTGGTATTAAAAGACCAGGTAGCTTACCAGGAGGGACAGGTTGTGAGCCGCACACTTGCACAGAATGCGGCAGTGAGTGTTACCCTTTTCTCATTTGATAAAGGGGAGGAGATCAGTACACATGAGTCTGGCGGAGATGCATTTGTTACCTGTCTGGATGGTGTGGGGGAAATCACTATTGATGGTGTGAAGTACGAATTATATGAAGGTGAGTCTATTGTAATGCCTGCGAAGCATCCTCACGCAGTTATGGGAAAAGAGAAATTTAAAATGCTTCTTGTGGTAATTTTCTAGAGTATTTTTCAAATACGCTTTAGAACAGACAACTACTGAAAAATATTATCATGTAATCTTCTTGCAATCCCATGATGGTTAGTGTATACTAATCAACATAGTTAGGAATAGCTAACCTAACGGTGTAAATCATTTGGACTCCTTTATTATGGCAGAAAGACCGCTGGCATAATAAAAGGAGTTCCTTTGAAAATGAAAGGAGTATACATACCATGGATTACTTAGAAATTGAGAAAGTCATTGGAAGAGAAATTATGGATTCCAGAGGAAATCCTACAGTAGAAGCAGAGGTTTATCTGGTAGATGGAACCATCGGCAGAGGAGCTGCTCCCAGCGGCGCTTCTACAGGCGAATTTGAGGCTCTGGAGCTTAGAGATAATGATAAGAACAGATACCTTGGAAAAGGTGTTACAAAGGCTGTAGAGAACATTAATACATCCATCAACGACACAATCTCAGGAATGGATGCATCCGATATTTATGCAATTGACAAGGCGATGATCAAAGCTGACGGAACCAAGGACAAATCAAACTTTGGTGCAAATGCAATCCTGGCTGTTTCCATCGCATGCTGCCGTGCAGCTGCAACATCCCTTGATATCCCGCTTTATCGTTTCCTCGGTGGTATTTCCGGAAACCGTATGCCAGTACCGATGATGAACATTGTAAACGGCGGCTGCCATGCACTTTCCTCAGGACTTGATGTGCAGGAGTTCATGATCATGCCAGTTGGAGCACCAAGCTTCAAAGAGTGCTTAAGATGGTGTGCAGAAGTTTTCCATGCTCTTGCAGCTATTCTGAAATCAAGAGGACTTGCAACATCTGTTGGTGATGAGGGTGGTTTTGCACCAGCTCTGAAATCTGACGAGGAAGCAATTGAGACAATTCTTGAGGCTGTTAAGAATGCAGGCTATGAGCCAGGAAAAGATTTTATGATCGCTATGGACGCAGCTTCTTCTGAGTGGAAGACTGGTAAAATTGGCGAGTACAAGCTTCCAAAGGCCGGTACTGTTTACACATCTGACGAGCTGATCGACCACTGGAAAAAGCTGGTTGACAAGTATCCGATCATCTCCATCGAGGATGCGCTTGATGAGGAAGACTGGGAAGGATGGAAGAAGCTTACCAAAGAACTGGGAGATAAAGTGCAGCTGGTAGGTGATGACCTGTTTGTAACAAATACAGAGAGACTTTCCAAAGGTATTTCTCTTGGATGCGGCAATTCCATCCTAATCAAGCTGAACCAGATCGGATCTGTATCAGAGACTCTTGAGGCAATCAAGATGGCTCATAAGGCTGGTTATACAGCAATTTCTTCCCATCGTTCAGGCGAGACAGAGGATACTACGATTGCTGACCTTGCAGTAGCATTAAATACCTGCCAGATCAAGACCGGTGCTCCGTCCAGAACAGAGCGTGTTGCAAAATACAATCAGCTGCTCCGCATCGAGGAAGAGCTTGGAGATGCAGCAGTATATCCTGGAATGAGCGCATTCAATGTAAAACGCTAATGTTCCGCGAAGCGGTTACTAACTGCAAAGTGAACAGTGACAGATTTACGAGATGATTTCACAGATGTAATCTACCTTATACCCCCCCTTAAGTAGTGTTATAGAAAGATTCCCCTGCCAGGAAAGCGTGGTTCCATGGCAGGGGAATTTTTAGGATTATTTATTGCGATTTACAGGTGATGTTCCGTGAATAATGTTACTGCAAATCGTACAATTATTTCATTCTGTTTTTACAGGAATACATATTTCAGAACAAAGATAACAGCCAGTGCATACATAAGCGGGCTGATCTTTTTGTCTTTAGCTTTTCCAGTACAGACGTTGATAATAACATAAGAGATAACACCAAGTGCAATACCTTCGGAAATGCTGTACAGGAACGGCATTGCAATGATTGCGATAAATGCCGGAATCGCTTCTGTAAGGTCGTCAAAGTCGATCTTGGTAACAGAGGTCAGCATAAGGAATCCAACCACGATCAGAGCCGGAGCTGTGGCGAAGGAAGGGATTGCCAGGAAGATCGGGGAAAGGAACAGGGAAAGTGCGAACAAAATAGCGGAAACAAGTGAAGTAAGACCTGTACGTCCGCCCTCTGCAACACCGGAAGCGCTCTCAACAAATGTGGTAACAGTAGAAGTACCGCACATAGCACCTACAGTAGTACCAACAGCATCGGAAAGAAGAGCACCTTTGATTTTTGGAAGCTTACCGTCTTTGTCCAGCATGTCTGCCTTGGAAGCAACACCGATCAGAGTTCCCAGAGTATCAAACATATCTACAAATAAGAATGCAAACATGATAACGATAAAGTCAAGTGAGAAAACTCCTGCGAAATCCATTTTCATAAAGGTAGGAGCCATACTCGGTACGGAAATTCCATTGGAAAAATCCGGGAGAAGACTGTAGAAACCTGCATCTGGATTTGGAACATAAAGTCCCACAAACTGACAGAGGATTCCAAGCGCCCATGTAATAAGGATGCCCCACAGGATACCGCCTTTTACATTCTTTACAAGAAGAATGCCGGTAACCAGTACGCCAATCAGGGCAAGAAGAACAGTGATTCCAAGATAATTGAAAGAACCATCTGACATGGAGCCCTTAAAGGAGAACATGCTTACCAGTGTGGAATCATTGTTTACAACGATTTTTGCATTCTGCAGACCAATAAATGCGATGAAAAGACCGATTCCAACAGAAACTGCGTGTTTCAGTGTCATAGGAATGGAGTTAAAAATTGCTTCACGTACATTGGTAAGGGAAAGCAGGATAAAGATGATACCTTCCACAAAAACAGCAACCAGAGCCTGCTGCCAGGAATAACCCATGCCAAGAACTACGGTATATGCAAAGTATGCATTCAGTCCCATACCGGGTGCCAGGACAAACGGGTAATTGGATAACAGTGCCATCAGGCAGGTTGCAATGAAGGATGAAAGTGCAGTAGCAGTAAAGACTGCACCGCGGTCCATTCCGGCAGCGGAAAGGATGTTGGGATTGACAGCGAGGATGTAAGCCATGGTCATGAATGTGGTAATACCGGCCATGATTTCGGTCTTCACGTCAGTGTGGTTTTCCTTCAGGTGAAAAAGTTTTTCAAGGTTCATAAATGTACCCCCTTCTTTTTACGGCAGCTTGTGTGCCGTTTTTTATATTTTACAGGAATGTTTTGGATGTTGCTTTGCCACGCCCGCAACGCGGATTCCTGCAAATTTCAGGTAGTGAACATTTGACAGAGGATAGAGCTTCGAAAAAATCTCTGCAAAATGAATATTATCATTTCAGGGCTTGTCACATCTTTGTGTGTTTGTTTATATATTTGGCTTTGTATTTAGAATATACAATTGTCTGATCTTTATACAGTCCATAATATCCGGAAGCCGCATAGCTGATAGAAACGGCGATCAGATAGAAGGACACTCCCTTAAAGCCAAACATTTCAAAGGCAATCAGAATAGAAGTAATCGGGCAGTTCGTCACACCACAGAAAACAGCAGCCATTCCGCAGGCTGCGCAAAGGGAGGGAGAAAGCCCTATCAGCTGTCCTGCCATGCATCCGAAAGTGGCGCCTACGCAGAAAGACGGAACGATTTCGCCTCCGCGAAAACCAGCCTTCATAGTCAGTGCGGTAAGGAGCATTTTCCAGAAGAAAGCCATATAATCGGTGTCTCCGGTCTCCACTGCTTTCTCAATAAGCTCAGCACCGGCTCCCATGTAATCCGTAGTTCCAAGAATCAGTGTAATAAAAATAACCAGAACGGCACCGGCCACTACCCGTGCATATTTATTAGAAAAAAACCGGCCGTAGAATCTGGCTGTCTCATTTAAAATAATACAGAAGACAATACTGATCACTGCACATCCAAGGGCTACAACGCCCATTTTCAGCCCTGTTTCCAGGGAAAGTGCAGGAATATCTACTACGTGAAAAGCTTCCGGCGTAACGCCCATACCAGCCGCAAAATGGGATGCGATCAAAGATGCGATCATACAGGGCATAAGAGCTGTATAATACATAACCCCTACACTGACAACTTCCAAGGAAAAAACAGCTGCAGCCATTGGTGTGCCAAATAGTGCAGAGAAAGCAGCACTCATACCACACATAACGATCACATGACGGTCTTCCTCATCAAGATGGATCCATCTGCCAAGAAGATTGGCAATGCTGCCACCCAGCTGAATAGCTGCACCCTCACGTCCTGCTGAACCACCGGCAAGATGTGTCAATGCAGTCGAAATAAAAATCAGCGGACCGGATCTCCAGGGCACATCATCCTGGGAACGGACTGTAGAAAGGACTTGATTCGTGCCGCCATCGTCTTTTCCGAATTTCTCATAAAGAAATACGATGCAAAGTCCGAACAGGGGCAGGAGAAAAAAGGTCCACAGATGTGCCTTGCGGTAACCGGTTACTGCCTTCAGCACAAAAGAAAACAAAGTACTAAAAGCTCCCGCTATACATCCTACCACCACTGCCAGAAGCAGCCACTTAAGCAGGTTCCCCATGTCACGTCTGATAGCTCCGGAGTAATAGTGAAATTTTTCCTCCGGAGTCTGCCTGTTGTCTTTTTCCATATTATTTTCGTCCTCTCATGTATAGTTGTGACTTACTCCATTTTGTCACCTGAAATAATTGTTTGATATTACTGGAAAATTCCTTTTATAAATACGAATTTATGCGTATTTTTATTATACTATATACGCTCAGAAAAAGCGACAAAAATTTTTGAGAATTTCAAAAATTGTCTATAATTTTAAAGCAGATTGGAAAATGGAAACATAATTTATTATAAGTTTCTTTTTATCGGGGAAAATAATGGAAAAATCCTTTTATACCGGAAAAGGAATCGGTGTGTGTATTCTGGATACCGGGATTTATGAGCATATAGATTTTACTGGCAGGATCTGGACTTTTTATGATTTCCTGGATTTTAAAAGGAGACCTTATGACGATAATGGACATGGCACCCATGTAGCCGGGCTGGTGGCAGGAGATGGCACTGCTTCCATGGGAAAATACAGAGGCGCAGCACCTGGCTGCGGAATCATTGCTCTGAAAGTGCTTGACCGTTATGGAAATGGAAGTCAGGATGACGTGCTTCGGGCTCTTCGGTGGATTCGGGAATACAGGCAGCAGTACAGGATCCGGGTGGTAAATATTTCTGTGGGAACTACCTGTAACTCAAAAAGAAACCATGCCAGGCTTCTGGAAAGTGTGGAGCAGCTGTGGGATGAAGGAGTAGTAGTGGTCACAGCTGCCGGAAACCAGGGACCAAGGCCGGGCAGTATCACAGCTCCGGGAAGCAGCAAAAAAGTGATCACAGTGGGCTCCAGCGATTTGTTGGAAGGGCGCAGTGCTATTTCAGGGAGAGGACCAACGGCAGAATGCGTGTGCAAGCCGGATATTGTGGCACCTGGAAATAAAATTATGTCTTGCGTGCCTGGAAAACCTTATTCCTATGGTGTGAAAAGCGGCACCTCTATGTCTACGCCTCTGGTGACAGGTGCTATTGCTTGTGCTTTGGAAAAAAATCCTGCACTTACCAATACGGATATCAAAACTATGCTGATGAATAGTGCAGATGATATGGGGCTGCCTCAAAACCTGCAAGGGTGGGGGAAATTTAACCGCAGAAAGTTTCTGAAAATGTAAAAGCAGCCAATTGTGTGAAAAGGATTTCTGCTTAAGTGATTTGAAGAAATGTACGAAAAAGAATACACAAACTTTGATAAAGAATTATCACTTTACAGTATAAAAGCACTTGACGAAGTCGCTTTAAGTGAGTAAAATGGACAGCAAGAGTTCCAAGAGATGAGGAGGAAATATCTATGGAAAACAGACGTGTTTCTATGAATCGCCACACAAACCTGCTTCAGTTAGAGGAGCATATGTATCCGCTTGTGGATGTTGCAACTCCCAATGTATTCCGAAATCTTTTTCCATATTCTGAAGTACCGAAAATTGCATTCAACGACCGAGTTGTTCCACATCATATGCCAGATGATATCTGGATCACCGACACGACATTCCGTGATGGCCAGCAGTCCAGAGCACCATACAGCACTGAGCAGATCGTAAGGATTTATGATTACCTTCATAAGCTGGGCGGACCGGAAGGAAGGATCCGTGCTTCTGAATTTTTCCTTTACAGTAAGAAAGACCGTGATGCTGTTGAGAAATGTATGGAGAGAGGCTATGAGTTCCCTGAGGTTACCAGCTGGATCCGTGCAAATAAGAAGGACTTCCAGCTTGTCCGCGATATGGGTATGAGAGAGACCGGTATCCTGGTAAGCTGTTCCGATTATCATATTTTTTATAAGATGAAAATGACACGTAAACAGGCGATGGAGCATTATTTAAGCATTGTAAAAGAATGTCTGGAAATCGGTGTTTCTGTCCGTTGCCATCTTGAAGACATTACACGAGCTGATATTTATGGCTATGTTATCCCATTCTGCCTTGAGCTGATGAAGCTTCGCCAGCAGTACGGTATTCCGGTTAAGGTTCGCTGCTGTGATACCATGGGCTACGGTGTTAACTATCCTGGTGCTGTGATCCCTCGTTCTGTACCTGGTATTATTTATGGTATTATGGTTCATGCAGGCGTTCCTTCTGAACTGATCGAGTGGCATGGACATAACGACTTCTATAAGGCAGTCAGCAACTCCACAACAGCATGGCTGTATGGTGCATGTGGTGTTAATACTTCTTTGTTTGGTATCGGAGAGCGTACCGGAAATACACCTCTTGAGGCAATGGTATTTGAATATGCACAGCTTCGCGGAAACCTTGGAGGTATGGATACAACTGTTATCACAGAGCTTGCTGAGTACTATGAGAAAGAGATTGGCTACCACATACCGGAAAGAACTCCTTTCGTTGGAAAGAACTTCAATGTAACAAGAGCTGGTATCCACGCCGACGGTCTTCTGAAAAATGAGGAAATCTATAACGTATTTGATACCGAGAAATTCCTGAACCGCCCGGTTGAGGTTGCCGTTTCCAATACTTCCGGAGCTGCCGGAATCGCACACTGGATCGACAGCCATTATCGACTGAAGGGTGACCAGAAGGTTGATAAGAACAGTGAGCTTGTAAAGATGATCAAGTCCTGGGTTGACCAGCAGTATGAGGATGGCCGTGTTACTGTGCTTTGCGAAGCAGAACTGGAAGCAATTGTAGCAGAGACTTGCCAGAGACTTGGAATTACGTTAAAATAGGGTTGCTGTGGACATAGTTCACAGTTACCACAAAACATATACTAGGAGGTAATAATGGGTAAAATTCAAATGCAGACCCCTCTTGTTGAGATGGATGGGGACGAGATGACCAGAATTCTGTGGCAGTTGATCAAGGATGAGCTTCTTCTTCCTTTTATTGATCTGAAGACAGAATACTATGATCTTGGACTGGAATACAGAAATGAGACTGATGACCAGGTAACCATAGATGCAGCGGAAGCCACCAAGAAATACGGAGTTGCTGTTAAATGTGCCACCATTACCCCGAATAAAGCCAGAATGTCTGAGTATAATCTGAAAAAAATGTACAAAAGCCCTAACGGAACTATTCGTGCAATCCTGGATGGAACTGTTTTTCGTGCTCCCATTGTGGTAAAGGGAATCGAGCCATGTGTGAAGAATTGGAAGAAACCTATCACCATTGCCCGTCATGCTTACGGCGATGTATATAAGAATACCGAGATGTACATTGACAAACCAGGAGATGCTATGCTGGTATTCAAAGGAGAAGATGGCGAGGAGAGAACGGAGCTGATCCATCACTTTGATACTCCAGGCGTGATCCAGGGTGTTCATAACCTGGACAAATCCATTACCAGCTTTGCAAGATGCTGCTTTAATTATGCCTTAGATACCAAACAGGATCTGTGGTTTGGTGGCAAAGATACCATTTCCAAAACATACGATGGCAAATTTAAAGAAATTTTCCATAATATTTATGAAGCTGAGTTTAAGGAGAAATTTGAGGCAGCAGGCATTACGTTCTTCTATAGTCTGATCGATGATGTAGTAGCCCGCGTAATGAAAGCAGAAGGCGGATTTATCTGGGGCTGTAAGAACTATGACGGAGATGTTATGAGTGACATGATTTCCTCTGCATTTGGTTCTCTGGCAATGATGACTTCTGTACTGGTTTCTCCAGATGGATATTATGAGTATGAGGCAGCTCACGGAACTGTACAGAGACATTACTATCGTCATCTGAAGGGAGAGGAGACCTCCACCAACTCTGTAGCAACAATCTTCGCCTGGACCGGTGCTCTGAGAAAAAGGGGTGAGCTGGATCAGAATCAGGAGCTTATAGAGTTCGCAGATAAGCTGGAGAAAGCAACCCTTTCCACCATCGAAGGCGGACAGATGACCAAAGACCTGGCACTGATTACTTCCTTAAAGGATGTAAAAGTCCTTAACAGCCGCGAGTTTATTCTTGCAATCAGAGAGAAGCTTGAGGCCATGTAATAAAACAGACAGCTTTTAAAAGCTATTTGAAGTAAAAATGTTAATATTGTTATAAAAAAACAGGAACGGTTTCGGATATTTATATTCGAAATCCGTTCCTGTTTTTGAAATAAATATGAAATGTAAGGCTCAAAAGAACAGGTTACTGGTATTTTATGCCAGCTCCTCCCATTTTTCATAAAGCCCTTCCAGTTCTTCTGCTATAGCAGCTTTTTCCCGGCTGAGCTTCGTGCATTCTGCCACATTCGTACAGATATCTGGCAGAACCATGGTTTCATCAATTTCTTTATCCCTTGTTTCCAGTTCTTCAATCCGTGCTTCCACTTTCTTCAGCTCGTTTTCCCGTTTTCTCTTCAGAGCCTGTTCCTCTTTCTGCTGCTGCCAGGTGAGTTTGGTTTCAGAGACGTTTTCCTTAACTTCCTGAGCGGCGGTCTCCTGAGCAGGAGCATAAATCCGGGTCATCTCATCCTTCTTTTCCAGGTAGTAATCATAATCACCGATATAATTGACAATGGCCTGGTTGGTCAGATCCATAATGCGGGTAGCAGTCTGGTTAATAAAATAACGGTCATGGGAAACGTAGAGGACAGTTCCTGTGTAGCTGTTCAGTGCTTCCTCCAGAATCTCCTTGGATGCAATATCCAGATGGTTGGTAGGCTCATCCAGTATCAGGAAGTTGGCTTCTGAGAGCATCAGCTTCGCCAGGGAAACACGGCCGCGTTCACCACCAGAGAGAGAGGAGATCAGCTTAAACACATCATCTCCTGTGAAAAGAAAAGCAGCCAGCATATTGCGGATTTCAGTCTCAGTGAGAGTCGGATACGTGTCTGAAATCTCCTGGAAAATAGTTTTCTCCATATGCAGAACATGGTGTTCCTGATCGTAGTATCCGATCTGAACCTTGGAACCCAAGGCAAAGCGTCCTGCATCAGCATCCACAATTCCATTGAGAATCTTCAAAATTGTGGTCTTACCAGTACCATTGTTGCCAATCAGGGCAACACGTTCCCCACGTTTGATTTCAAAATTAATATCTGTAAACAAAGTCTGTCCCGGAAATGCCTTGGACAGTCCCTCTACAGTAAGTACATCATTTCCACTGATAAAACGTGGTTCCAGGGAAATACGCATCTGGTTATCAATTTCAATTGGTTTCTCAATGCGCTGGATCTTGTCCAGCATTTTTACACGGCTCTCAGCACGCTTAATGGATTTCTCACGGTTAAAGGAGCGGAGCTTGGTGATAACAGCCTCCTGATGTTTGATCTCTCTTTGCTGGTTCAGGTAAGCCTTGTACTGGGCGTCACGCAGCTGCGCTTTTTTCAGGGCATAAGCGGAATAGTTGCCTTCGTACATTCTCATCTGGGCAGCCTCGATCTCCACGATCTTGGTAACTACCTTGTCCAGAAAATAACGGTCATGGGAAACGATAAATACAGCACCCGGGTAGTTGAGAAGATAGGTCTCAAGCCATGCAATGCTCTCCATATCCAGATGGTTGGTAGGCTCGTCCAGAAGGAGAATATCCGGTTTGGAGATCAGAAGCTTGCCAAGTGCAACCCGGGTTTTCTGACCTCCGGAAAGGTTCTCAATCTGTTTGCCGTAGTCTTCTTCTTCAAATCCAAGACCTTTTAAAACTCCTACGATTTCACTTTTATAAGCGTAGCCGTTTTCCAGCTCAAACTGGTGCGTCAAGCGGGTATAGCTGTTCATCAGGCTCTCAAGTTTGTCGCCTGCTACGTATTTCATTTCCTGTTCCAGAGAACGGATTTTGTCCTCCATATCCAAAATGTATTGCTTGGTGGTCATCAGTTCTTCGTAAATGGTGTGATGACCGTGGATATCCTGGTACTGGGCCAGATAACCGATCTTCTTATCCTTGGCAATGACCACCTGACCGGAATCCGCGGAAATCTCCTCCATGATAATACGAAGAAGAGTTGTTTTCCCAGCACCGTTATTGCCGATAAGAGCGGCCTTTTCCCGTTCTTCTATGTGAAAAGAAGCATCCTGCAGGATCACCTTTTCCCCAAAAGATTTGCAGATGCTCTGACATGATAAAATCATAAGTTCCTCCTTAAAAAGGCGGTTCTGTATACACAGAAACAGCATTATTAGAATGTTCAATAGTATATTATACTTGAAAAATTTATTTTTTGAAAGAATAATTGTCAAATCACAAAAAAAATTGCAAAAATTTGTAATTCTGCACAACTTTAATTGACAAGAAAATAACATTTCGGTATAATTGACATAGTGTTACGCGGGCTGCCGATTACAGGTAATGTTCCGCGATGCGTTTTTAGCGGAAAATTACAGGCAGCGGAAACAAGGAGGGGAACATTTTGGATGCAAAAGAGATCTCAAAGGCGGTAATTAAGAGATTGCCAAGATATTATCGCTATCTGGGGGAGCTGATGGAAGAGAAGGTGGAACGTATATCTTCCAACGACTTGAGTAAAAAAATGCATGTGACTGCTTCACAGATCCGACAGGACTTAAATAATTTCGGCGGTTTTGGACAGCAGGGATATGGATATAATGTAGAATATCTTTATACAGAAATTGGTAAAATACTGGGACTGGACACCATTCATCCCATGATCATCCTGGGTGCAGGTAATCTGGGACAGGCACTTGCCAATTATGGAGACTTCGAAAAACGTGGCTTCCGCCTGGTAGGGATTTTTGACGTAAACCCGGTTTTGGAGGGGATTTCCGTTCGCGGGATTGAGATCCAGATGGTTAGCAGTCTCCCGGAATTTATCAGGGAGAATCAGGTGGAGATTGCCATTCTGACCCTGCCGAAGAATAAGGCCAAGGAGATGGCGAAGGTTCTTATTGACAATGGAATCAAGGCAATCTGGAATTTTGCCCATACAGATCTTGACGCCCCGGAGGATGTGATCGTAGAGAACGTTCATCTGTCCGAGAGTCTGATGGCACTGTCTTACAACTTAAGCCAGTATCGTAACGAACATAAAGAAAACAAAGAATAAAAGTCAAAGAGGACTGCTGCTTGTCTCGCTGAAGGATTTACAGGAGACCGGGCGGCAGTTTTGCATTAGGAGTGGCCTTATGAAAAAAGTTGTAACCTGCAGTCAGATGAAGCTGCTTGACCATGGCACTATTCATAATATGCATGTTCCCTCCCTGGTTCTCATGGAGAGGGCAGCACTTGCCACAGCAGAAGAGATCCGGAAATATCTGGAAAAGAAAAACGGTTCTGCTAATTTGAAAAAAGAACGGATTCTGACCGTCTGCGGATCTGGCAATAACGGAGGTGACGGCATTGCCATTGCAAGACTTCTGCATCTGGCGGGAATTCGTTCTGAGATTTATCTTGCAGGAAATCCGGATAAAATGACAGAAGAAACCCGACATCAGTGGGATATTGCCATGAGCTACCAGGTACCGGTAATGAATAACCCTGTATGGGATGAATATACTGTTATAGTAGACGGAATTTTCGGCGTTGGACTCTCCAGGGAGATTACCGGGAATTACAAAGAGATAATTGACCATATGAATGAAGCTCCTGCGTATAAAGTAGCGGTGGATATTCCGTCTGGCATTCATGGAGATACGGGAGCTGTTCTTGGAACTGCTTTTGAGGCAGATCTTACCGTAACATTTGCATATAAAAAACGTGGACTTTGTCTGTATCCGGGAAGAGCTTATGCTGGCAGAATTGTGGTGGCGGATATTGGAATTTATGACCGGGACCGTGATGGCAGTGAGCTTGCAAGCAAGGCTGCCTGGCATATGGAAAAATCTGACGTGAAAACTCTTCCGGCAAGAAAACCATGGGGAAATAAAGGAACATTTGGCAAGGTCCTTCTTGTAGCGGGTTCGAAGGGAATGTGCGGAGCAGCCTGCCTGAGTGCCAGTGCAGCACTTCATGGAGGTGCCGGGATGGTGAAGATCCAGACTGTGGAAGAGAACCGGATTCCTTTACAGAGCCTTTTGCCTGAGGCAATGCTGACCAGCGAATTTGATGAGGAAGCCAATAGGAAAAATTTAAACTGGTGTGATGTGCTGGTGATCGGTCCAGGGCTTGGAACAGAAGGCTCAGGAAAGGAAAGAATGCTTTGGTTCCTGGAAAACGGAGCAAAAGCAGGAAAGCCTGTTATACTGGATGCAGATGGTCTGAATATTCTGGCAATGCATCCACAGTGGATGAAATTCCTAGGGGAACAGACCATTCTCACACCCCACATGGGCGAGATGAGCCGTCTTTGCGGCTTGGATGTATCAGAACTAAAGGAAGACCCTGTAGCCCGTGCTTATCAATATGCAGAGAAAAGTGGCGGTGTTCTGGTACTGAAAGACGCATGTACAGTAGTGACTGACCAGAATGAAAAGCTGTATCTGAATCTTTCTGGTAATTCGGGAATGGCCACAGCAGGAAGCGGAGATGTACTTTCCGGTATTATCGCAGCTGTTCTCTGCATGTATTTAAGCTGTGAGGAAGAACAGGAGCTTTCCTATAAAGCTGCCCTGGCAGTGTATATTCATGGTCTTTGCGGCGATATTGCCAGAGAGAAAAAAGGATCTCACGGCATGACGGCGAAGGATATGATCGAAGCCCTGCCGGAAGTTTTGAAACTGGCAGAAGTTCAGAGTAAAGGATGAGAATTGTGACGTACATTTTGCAGAACGCCTTTTGGAGCATGCTCTGATAAATTTAGAAAATCGAGGAAAATGTTATGGAAAAATACAGTAGAATCAAAGCATTGATTTCTCTTGATGCAATCAGATATAATTTTGAACAGATGAAGAAGAACATAAAAGAGGGAACAAAGATCATCGCAGTAATCAAAGCGGATGCATATGGTCACGGTGCAGTACCTATTGCGAGAATGCTTGAGGAATTTGATTATATATGGGGATTTGCTGCAGCTACAGCCCAGGAGGCATTACAGCTTCGAAGAGCCGGGATCACAAGACCGATTCTGATCCTGGGACTGGTATTTGAAGAATATTATAAGGAACTTGCCGAAAATGATGTGCGCATGGCCGTCTGTGATTATGAGACAGCCAGGAAATTTAACAAAGCTGCTGAAGAAGCAGGCAAAAAAGGTCTGATCCATCTGGCTGCGGATACCGGCATGACCAGGATCGGATTTAAGGACAGCGAAGAGAGTCTGGAGGAAATCCGCAGAATTGCAGCTCTTCCCAATGTGGAAATTGAAGGTTTATTCACTCACTTTGCAAGAGCAGATGAATACGACCGCACCCCGGCAATGGTTCAGCTGAAACGATATCTTGATTTTGCGGATCTTCTGGAAAAAAATGGAATCCATATTCCACTGCATCATTGTTCCAATAGTGCCGGAATAATCCGTGTACCGGAAGCCAACCTGAACATTGTCCGTGCAGGAATTACCATTTATGGAATTTATCCCTCTGAGGAAGTGGAAAAAGACATTGTAATGCTGAAACCTGTAATGTCACTGAAGAGTCATGTTTCCTACGTGAAGGATGTGGAGCCGGGGGTTCAGGTAAGCTACGGTGGAACCTACACGACAGATCATATTACAAAGATAGCGACGATTCCTGTTGGATACGCAGATGGATACCCAAGAATGCTTTCTAATAAAGGCTGGGTTTTGATCCATGGAAAAAAAGCGCCGATCTGTGGCAGAGTCTGTATGGACCAGTTTATGGTAGACGTGACAGAAATCCCGGATGTAAAGACAGGGGATGAAGTGACACTGCTTGGAAAAGATGGAGATGAGGTTATCAGTGCAGATACACTGGGAGATCTGTCAGGCCGTTTTTCCTATGAATTTCTATGTGATATCAGCAAGCGTGTGCCAAGGATCTATATCAGAGATGGGAAAGAGTGCGGCGAGCTGACATATTTTGACTGAGGATATTTAGATTTCCCTTATCTGCTTTGCAAGAACCCGTAACGAATTGCGGGAAAAATACCACACATGTATACACATGAAAAAAGTTGGAAATACTTATTTTCAGAAAAGTAAAAGTAAAACGGAGTGTGAATTGTGTGGTAATTAAAAGAGGGGATATTTTTTATGCGGATCTTCGGCCCGTGGTGGGAAGCGAGCAGGGAGGTATCCGACCGGTACTTATTATTCAGAATGATGTAGGCAACAGACATAGTCCTACCGTGATCTGCGCAGCGATTACATCCAAAATGAACAAGGCGAAGCTGCCCACCCATATTGAGATTGATGCATCGGCCTATGGAATTGAAAAAGATTCTGTAATTTTGTTAGAACAGCTTCGCACCATTGACAAGAGAAGATTAAAAGATAAAGTATGTCACCTGGACGGTCCTATGCTTGACAAGGTGAACCATGCTCTTGAAATCAGCCTGGAGCTTACATTCTCTTGACGAAAAGAAACTTTAGTGATATAGTTGTAAAGTCTCAGCGGCATTGACTGCCGCAATTGCACATTCGTGCTGCTGTGGAATAAGGAAGCAGCAGTATGTTTTCGTTACTGCGAAGGTAATAAGCAGTAACGCTGTCTAGGAGGAACAAAGGTTTAATATATGGAATCTGGCAGTAGTATGCCCCTGGCGGGCTTTGTCATTTTATTATTGCTTTTGTGGCTGAATGGTATTTTTTATGGATTTTCAGCTGCAGTGCACAATCTGAGCGAAAACGAAGTGGAGAAACGGGCGCAGGAAGGAGATAAGAAAGCAGTCTTTCTTCTTTCCCTGATCAACAATCCTGTTTCATTTGTCAATGCGATTCCGCTGATTGTTATGGCTTCCGGAGTCTGTTTCGGAGCATTTATCGTTCCATGGGCTACCGAGACCTTTCATCCCTACATAAAGCATTTGGCTGCATTGATCCTGGTGCTTGCACTGGTGATCATTCTGCTTGCGTCTCTTGGTATTCTTACATTCAGGAGAATCGGAACCTATCACCCGGAGAAATATGCATATCGGTATATGAAGATTGTGGGATTTTTTACCAGGATCCTGTATCCTTTTACTATGTGCGTAACCTTTATTGCCAAGCTGGCAGCAAGGCCATTTGGTGTTGCTTTTAATCAGTCAGAGGATCCGGTGACGGAGGAAGAGATCATTTCCATTGTAGATGAAGCCCATGAGCAGGGTGTCATTGAGGAAAACGAAGCAGAGATGATCCAGAATATCATGGAGTTTACGGACACTGAAGCCAAGGACATTATGACGCATCGCAAGAATGTGATCGCATTTGATGAGGAGGACAATCTTCAGACCATTGTGGATACCATGCTTGAGGAAGGAAATTCCCGTTATCCTGTATTTAGAGAGACGATAGATAATATAGTAGGAATTATTCATTATAAAGATGCTTTGAAATTTCTCACCAGGAATTCCTGGGCGAAGTTCAAACCCCTTAAGGATCTGCCGGGATTGATCAGAGAAGCTTCTTTTATTCCGGAGACAAGGGGAATCAGTGATCTTTTCAAATCCATGCAGATGAAGAAAATTCATATGGCAGTGGTAGTGGACGAGTATGGACAGACTTCAGGAATTGTCTCAATGGAAGATATTCTGGAGGAAATCGTAGGAGATATTCTGGATGAATACGATGAAGACGACAGTACGTTCCGGACGCAGAAGGATAACAGTGTGATCATTGACGCACTGGCGTATCTGGAAGATGTAGCGGAAGAGCTTGGAATTGATTTCGGTAAAGTGGAATTTGAGACCTTAAATGGTTATCTGACGAATCTTCTTGGACATATTCCCACAGAAGATGATCTGGATAAAGAAATTGTTGTAAACGGCTACCGTTTCAGAATTCTTTCCCTTGGCAACAAAACCATCGGAAAGGTGCGGGCCGAAAAGATAAAAAAAGAACCAAAAGGAGAGGATAAGAAATGTCAGGACATTCAAAATTCGCAAACATAAAGCACAAGAAAGAAAAAAACGATGCTAAAAAAGGAAAAATCTTTACCATCATCGGTCGTGAGATCGTAATGGCTGTTAAAGCAGGTGGTCCGGATCCGAACAACAATGGTAAGCTTCGTGACGTTATTGCAAAGGCAAAGGCAAACAACATGCCAAACGATACCATTGAGCGTGGTATTAAGAAAGCAGCCGGTGCTGATTCCGCAGACAGTTATGAGAAAGCTGTATACGAAGGATATGGTCCGAATGGTGTTGCCATCATCGTTGAGACTCTGACTGATAACAAGAACCGTACAGCCAGCAACGTAAGAAACGCTTTTACAAAGGGTAACGGAAGCATTGGAACCCAGGGCTGTGTATCCTATATGTTCGATCAGAAGGGTCAGATCATCATCGACAAGGAAGAGTGCGAGATGGACGCTGACGAACTGATGATGACCGCTCTTGATGCAGGTGCTGAGGATTTCAACGAAGAAGAGGACAGCTATGAAGTTCTCACTGCTCCGGATGATTTAGGTGCAGTACGCGAGGCTCTTGAGGCCGCAGGTGTTCCGCTTCTTGAGGCACAGGTTGCCATGATCCCGCAGACAACTGTTGAACTGACAGATGAGAAATCCCTTAAGGATATCCAGAGAATCCTTGATCTTCTGGATGATGACGACGATGTAACAGATGTATGGCATAACTGGGACGAATAATTTAATCAGATTTGCAGATACTACCTCCATACGATTGTGTGGAGGTATTTTTTATGCAGCAAAGAGAGGATAATGAAGCAGAAAGTGAAAAAAAAGAATCTGTAGAAAAAGAAGAACAGCAAAATAAGCAGATCCGTGATATGGGACAGGTTATTTTAAATGAGAATTCCAATAAATACAAAGTGGAACTTCTGACGATCATCGGTGAGGTAGAGGGGCACGAATCGGCGCCGTCTCACAGCAAAACTACCAAATATGAGCATGTTTTGCCAAAGCTTGCCATGATCGAGGATGACAAGTCTGTGGACGGGCTTCTGGTTTTGCTTAATACTGTGGGCGGTGACGTGGAAGCTGGTCTTGCCATTGCAGAGATGATCGCCTCTTTAAGCGTGCCCACAGTGTCCCTGGTACTTGGAGGCGGTCACTCCATTGGTGTTCCCATGGCTGTATCTGCAGATTATTCTTTTGTAGTTCCCAGTGCCACCATGGTGATCCACCCTGTTCGCACAAATGGCATGTTTATTGGCGTCGCCCAGTCCTACCGCAACATGGAGAAAATCCAGGACCGGATCACCACCTTCATTTCCAGTCACACTCACATGTCCCAGGAAAGACTGGAAGAACTAATGCTGGACACTACGCAGCTGGTAAAAGATGTGGGAACTATGTTAGAAGGTCCGGAGGCAGTGAAAGAAGGTCTAATCGATGAAGTTGGAGGAATGAAAGAAGCTCTTGGGAAATTATATGATTTAATTGGGAAAGAGAAAAGCAAATCCCCTGAAAAATGAAAAATTATACATTTTTTGGAAAAAATATAAGAAAAACAGGAGAATTTTATTTTACTAACCTGTCTTTTTGTGCTATAGTGTTATAGGATATGACCGACACAAGTGTCCATACAGCGGACATATACATGAAGTGACGGTTAAATATAGGTTACTGCCCGCGGAGTGAGCAGCAACAAATATAGTACTTCAGGAGGGAACTATGTATAAGATACTCAACGCAGAGAAACTTTCTGCAAATGTTTTTCTTATGGATGTGGAAGCTCCTCGTGTGGCTAAGCATTGTCTGCCTGGCCAGTTCGTCATCGTGAAAATGGACGAAGTAGGAGAGAGAATTCCGCTTACAATCTGCGACTATGATGCAGAGAAAGGTACTGTAACAATCGTTTTCCAGCCGGCTGGTGCTTCAACAACCAGAATGGCCCAGCTGAAAGCAGGCGATTACTTCGAAGATTTTGTTGGACCTCTGGGACAGCCATCTGAGCTTTGCCATGAAGATCTCGAAGAGCTTAAGAAGAAAAAAATCGTTTTCGTAGCAGGTGGTGTTGGTACAGCTCCTGTATATCCTCAGGTGAAATGGCTTCACGAGCATGGCATTACCGCTGATGCGATCGTTGGTGCCAAGACAAAGGATCTCCTTATTCTTGAGGACAAGATGAAAGAAGTATGTAATCTGTATGTTACTACAGATGATGGTTCTTATGTACGTAAAGGTATGGGTACAGATGTACTTCGTGACCTTGTGCAGAATCAGGGCAAAGAGTATGATCTCTGCGTTGCAATCGGACCGATGATCATGATGAAATTTGTCTGCCTGTTAACAAAAGAACTGAACATTCCTACAGTTGTCAGCATGAACCCGATCATGGTAGACGGAACCGGTATGTGCGGAGCCTGTCGTTTAATGGTTGGCGGCGAAGTGAAATTTGCCTGCGTAGACGGACCGGAATTTGATGGACATAAAGTTGATTTCGACCTTGCCATGAAGAGACAGCAGATGTATAAGACCGAAGAGGGACGTGCTCTTCTGAAGCTTCAGGAAGGCGATACCCATCACGGCGGATGCGGACATTGTGGAGGTGACAAATAATGGCAGATGTATTAAAGAAAGTACCAGTCAGAGAGCAGGCTCCTAAGGTTCGTGCTACTAACTTTGAAGAGGTTTGCCTTGGTTACAATAAAGAAGAGGCAATGGAAGAAGCAAACAGATGCCTTGGCTGTAAGAAAGCAAAATGTATGGAAGGATGCCCGGTATCTATCAATATCCCAGGCTTCGTTCATGAAGTAAAAGAAGGAAACTTTGAAAAAGCTTACCAGATCATCGGTGAGTCCAGTGCTCTTCCGGCTGTTTGCGGACGTGTATGTCCTCAGGAGACACAGTGCGAGGGTAAATGTATCCGCGGTCTGAAAGGGGAAGCTGTTTCCATTGGTAAACTGGAGCGTTTCGTTGCTGACTGGGCGAAGGAGAATGGTATCAAACCAGTTCCGGCTGCACAGAGGAACGGACATAAAGTTGCAGTGATCGGTTCCGGTCCTTCCGGACTTACCTGCGCCGGAGATCTTGCAAAGATGGGTTACGATGTAACAATCTTCGAGGCACTTCATAAAGCTGGTGGAGTTCTTGTTTATGGTATTCCGGAATTCCGTCTTCCAAAAGACAAAGTAGTTGCAGCAGAGGTTGAAAACGTAAAATCTCTGGGTGTTAAGATTGAGACCAACGTTATCATTGGTAAATCCGTAACAATCGACGAGCTTCTTAAAGATGAGGGCTTTGAGGCTGTATTTATCGGATCCGGTGCCGGACTTCCTATGTTCATGGGAATCCCGGGTGAGCAGGCTAACGGTGTATTCTCCGCTAACGAGTACCTGACACGTAACAACCTTATGAAAGCATTCCGTGAGGATTATGATACTCCGATCGCACATGGCAAGAAGGTTGCTGTTGTTGGTGGTGGTAACGTTGCTATGGACGCTGCAAGAACTGCACTTCGTCTTGGCGCAGAGGTACATATTATTTATCGTCGTTCAGAAGCAGAGCTGCCTGCACGTAAAGAGGAAGTTCATCACGCAAAAGAAGAGGGCGTACAGTTTGATCTTCTCTGCAATCCTGTTGAGATCCTTACAGATGACAAAGACTGGGTAACCGGTATTAAATGTATCCGTATGGAGCTTGGCGAGCCGGACGCTTCCGGAAGAAGACGCCCTGTTGAGATTCCTGGTTCTGAGTTTACCATCGACGTTGATACTGTTATCATGTCCCTTGGTACAAGCCCGAACCCGCTGATTTCTTCTACAACCATCGGTCTTGATGTAAACAAGAGAAAATGTATCATTGCTGACGAAGAGTTTGGTAAGACTTCAAAAGAAGGCGTATATGCTGGTGGAGATGCTGTTACAGGTGCTGCCACTGTTATCCTTGCTATGGGAGCAGGTAAAGCAGGTGCACGCGGCATCGATGAGTATATTAAGAGCAAATATGCAAAATAAAAGCTGCTGGCCTCAAAATGGACAGTAACAAATATATGCACCTTTTTTCTGAAAAGTAAGAAGGTGTGAGTTCCCTGTCTGGGATTTCGGTTTGAAATCTCAGGCAGGGTTTTTTCTATATATTATAGCGTGTTTGAAAAATCATTCCTGCAATCTCACGCCCCACAGACAAAACAGTCGTTCGATTAAAGTTGTATCTTTGCCGGCTTTGTGATATAATAGGTACACTTGGCGGGCTTTCGCGGCCTGTCTTATCCCAAAGAAAAGGAAATATTGAATATGTCAGTTTTACAGGCGATTTTATTAGGAATTGTTCAGGGGATCACGGAGTTTCTTCCTGTGAGCAGTTTCGGACATCTGGCAGCCATAGAAAATGCAATGGGAATTACACGAAACACTGCAGTCCTTTTTGAAGTGCTTCTTCACATGGGCACGATGGTGGCAGTTTTTTTTGCATTCCATGAAGATCTCCGCCGGATCGGAGAGGAACTTCTGGGCATGATCATGGATATAATCGGGAATGTAAATATCTATTTTCACAATAGGAAAACCGGTGACAATCTCCACTATGCCAGAGTGGTGCACGGAACATACCGTAAATTTACAGCGATTATGGCTGTATCATTTATTCCCACAGCATTGCTTGGATACATTTGCAGAAGACTGGTGACAAGAGCGGCGATTTCCCCGCTTCTTCCAGGAGCATGTATCCTTGTGACAGGAGTGTTTCTTCTTGTGACAGACCTCAGTAATATTGGTGGGGTCAAGACACCGAAAGATGTGACTTATGATAATGCCATGTGGATTGGAATTTGTCAGGGGATTTCCGTATTTCCAGGTATATCCAGATGTGGAATGACGATTTGTGCAGGCTTATTATGCGGTTTCAGCAGGAAATTTGCAGTGAAATATTCTTATCTTATCAGCATTCCGGCAGTTCTGGGCTCTCTTTTTCTGGAACTGGGACAGTTTACCACGCCAAAGATGAGTGTGTCTCTTGGATTTACCTATGTCTTTGGTATGATCGTGGCAGGAGTAGTTGGATATTTTATGATACGCAATCTGCTCCGCATTTTACAGCATGTGAAACTGCGCTATTTCGCATTTTACTGTTTTGTGGCAGGAGCCATAGCGCTTATTAGCAATTTTGCATAACTGTCCGGCAGGAAAGCTTACAGAAACATGGAGCGGTTACAAATTTGCCTGATGAAGGGGGAACTTTTTAATGGCAGCGTCTAATACGCCGAAGAAATCAACAACCAAACGTAGTACATCCGCGAAGAAAAAATCTTCCGCACGTACCCAGTCTAAAAAGAATACAGTAGGAAAGCAGTCAATATCCAGCGGCTTTCAGACGGAAATCATACTTCTGGTGCTGATGGCGGCAGCGATCATTCTTATGGTAAGTTGTGTCGGACTTGGTGGAAATGTTGGAGGAAGCATCAGCAAGGTACTTATGGGAGTAATGGGACTGATGGCTTATATTTTTCCCGTTGTACTTTTTATTATGGCGGCATTTCTGATCTCCAATAAGGGAAATGTGCTTGCCTATAAGAAAACAGCTGCAGCTGCAGTTCTGTTTCTGATCTGCTGTGAACTGGCACAGCTTTTCACAGAAGGCTATACAGAGAGTACAACTCTTGCAGAATATTACAGGATCAGTTCTGAGTATCGTACCGGCGGCGGAGCCATTGGAGGTGCAATCTGTATTTCCACCATCTCCGCATTTGGAACCATCGGTGCTTATGTGATCATAGTACTTGTGATCCTGGTATGTTTGATCCTGATCACGCAGCATTCTTTCCTGGGATTTTTGTATAAGGTTTATGATAAGATCCTGGAAGCTGTGAAAGGGCAGCAGGCTCTCTATCAGGAGGGAGCACCGGAGCGTCAGCTGAAGAAGCAGCTGAAAGCCCAGCAGCGCCAGCAGGCAGCCCAGGAGCGCCGTGAGAAAAGGATGCAGGAGCTGGAGGCTGCACTTGCAGAAGAGGGGATTACTCCAGATATGGTGGAAGAATCGTCCCGCTTTGAGAAAAAGACAGCCAAACAGAAGGGGAAAAAAGCTTTCAGGACAGCTGGGAATGATTCCAGGGCAAATTCCAGAATGAGGATGAGTGGAAATAAGCAGACCCGGGGCAGAAGAGGAGAAGACCTGGACTCTACCGGCTTTCTTGCAGGGACAGATTTATTTGGAGATAGAAATTCCGGGGAAAATGGGGAATCTGTAGATCAGGAATTTCCTTTAAATCCAAAGAATGCCATGAATCCGGAAGATGCAGGATCACTGGAGAATATGGCTACAGTGAATGGAGAATTTTCCGAGAGTGCTTCTGCTCAGAATCTTCCGATTAATACAGGAAAGTATGTGGATATCAGTGAGTATCGGGTTCAGGATGATGATCTGTCAATTGATGACAGAGAATCACAGGAGGAAACACAGCTGCAGTTTGCAATTCACCGTTCCGAGCCAGAGCAGCCAGACGAGCCAGATCTGAATACGAGAGCCTCCTCCGGACAAGATGATCCTGTACCGTCATATTCTATGGAAAAGGATACCACGGAAGAGGACGGTACTGTCTATATGAAAAATCCAGTTAGCAGTGACCAACCAGTTGAGGCAGAGGAAGAAGAAAACAGCTATGATGGAGTGGATTTTAATGAAGTTATGGCTACCATGCAGAATGCAGCTGCTTTGACGAGAGATACTTCTGGCGCAGCAGGTGGCGCTACCCATGGATCTCCGGCAACTTCTGGCTTCCACTCTTCTGAAGCTTCTGGCGAAATGGCAGCGGGGAATGGAGCTTCGGATGAAACTGCTTCCCGTCAGTCGGCGAAGAATCCTAAGTCTTCCAGGCAGGAGATTGCCAACGGAATTGTAAATATCCAGCATGAGATCAAAACCCAGGAAGCGGCGGTGAAAAAGGAATATCAGTATCCGCCTGTGAATCTTCTGAAACGTGGAAATGGGAAATCCCAGGGAGACTCTGATTCCCATCTTCGAAAGACAGCTCAGAAATTACAGGAAATCCTGTATAATTTCGGAGTAAATGCCAAGGTTACAAACGTAAGCTGCGGACCTACAGTTACCAGGTATGAGCTGCAGCCGGAAATGGGCGTAAAGGTAAGCAAGATCGTAGGTCTCTCTGATGATATCAAGCTGAATCTCGCCGCGCCGGATATCCGTATTGAGGCTCCGATCCCGGGTAAGGCAGCTGTAGGTATCGAGGTACCCAATAAAGAACACAGTGCAGTTATGCTCCGTGATCTGATCCAGAGCCCGGAGTTTATGAATGCCAAATCCAAGCTGGCTTTTGCTGCTGGTAAAGATATTGAGGGCAAGACGATCGTGGCAGATATTGCCAAAATGCCCCATCTTCTGATCGCAGGTTCCACCGGATCCGGTAAATCTGTTTGTATCAATACACTTATTATCAGTATTTTATATAAAGCCAAGCCAGACGAGGTCAAGCTGATCATGATTGACCCGAAAGTGGTAGAGCTTAGTGTTTATAATGGTATCCCGCATCTGTTCATTCCGGTTGTCACAGATCCGAAGAAAGCTGCCGGGGCTCTGAACTGGGCAGTAAATGAGATGAGTAACCGTTACAACACTTTTGCAGAGTATGGGGTACGAAATCTGGAAGAGTTTAACCGCAAGATTGAGAAGATGAAGTTCCCGGAGGGAGAGCAGCGCCCTGAGAAAATGTGTCAGATCGTCATTATCGTAGATGAGCTTGCAGACCTTATGATGGTAGCTCCAGGAGACGTGGAGGATGCCATCTGCCGTCTGGCCCAGCTGGCTCGTGCTGCAGGCATCCATCTGGTTATTGCTACTCAGAGACCGTCTGTCAATGTTATTACCGGTCTTATTAAAGCAAACATGCCGTCACGTATTGCCTTTGCAGTTACTTCCGGCGTGGATTCCAGAACCATTCTGGATATGAACGGCGCAGAGAAGCTTCTTGGTAAAGGAGATATGCTGTTTTATCCGCAAGGCTACCAGAAGCCTGCCAGACTGCAGGGAGCCTTTGTTTCAGATGACGAAGTCAGCAATATTGTGGATTTCCTTGCAGATAAGAATCCGCGGACAGATTACGACAATAAGATTGAACAGCAGATGAACAATGCGGTTCTTACAGCTGGCGGAAGCTCCGGTGGCAATGAGCGGGATGTCTATTTCGAGCAGGCAGGTAAGTTCATTATTGAGAAGGAAAAGGCTTCCATCGGTATGCTGCAGAGAATGTATAAGATTGGATTTAACCGCGCAGCCCGTATTATGGATCAGCTCTGTGACGCTGGGGTAGTAGGTACTGAAGAAGGTACGAAGCCGCGTAAGGTACTGATGAGTATGGATGAGTTCCAGACTTATGTGGAAGAGCATTTGTAAAAATTTATATGATACCAGTGTCAAAAGGTCAAAAAGCCGTTCGTGCTTGCACGATAAGGCTTTTGAACTTGGGACACGCCAAATATGAGAAAGTAGCGATTTACGAAGTAAATCAGCGGATTTCGAATATTTGGAGGATTGCGGGAGCAGCGTAGCTGCGTAGCAATCCGGGTATCAAATGAGTGTCAAAAGACCTTTTGACACTCATATCATTTATATAAATTGGTATAACAGTTAAGAAAATATATGTAAAGGAGACAATAAAAATGGTAAAACATATGGTAATGTGGTCATTTAAAGAAGAGATTCCTGAGGAGAAGAAGCCTGAATTAAAAGCACAGATCAAAGAACATCTTGAAGGTCTGGTTGGTGTTGTGCCAGGGCTCATTAAGGCAGAGGTTGTTACAGACCTTCTTCCATCCAGCACACGTGATTTATGTCTGATCACTGAGCTGGAAAGCGCTGAGGCACTGGCTGCCTATGCAGTAAATCCGAATCATGTTCATGTTGCGGACACTTACGTAAGACCAAATGTATGCGATCGTGTAGCAATGGACTTTGAGGTGTAAATGGAAATTCGTATTATCACAGTTGGAAAAATTAAAGAGAAGTACCTGAATGATGGAATTGCAGAGTACGCCAAGCGTCTTGGCCGCTATTGTAAGCTGAATTTTATCCAGGTGCCAGATGAGAAGACTCCAGATAAAGCTTCCGATGCGCTGAACCGTCAGATCAAAGAGACGGAGGGCAATCGGCTTCTTAGCCATATCCGCGATACAGATTACGTGATTGCACTTGCTATAGAAGGTAAAATGCTGGATTCTGTAGAGCTTTCTGACCTGATTTCCAAATTAGGCGTTCAGGGAAAAAGCAGCATTGCCTTTGTGATCGGAGGATCACTTGGGCTTTCTGATGCTGTTTTGAAACGGGCAGATTATAAGCTCAGTTTTTCAAGAATGACGTTTCCGCATCAATTGATGCAGATGATTCTGTTGGAACAAATTTACAGGGGATATCGGATTATGCATCATGAGCCTTATCATAAATAATGAGATTTCATTTTTGTAAAGTTCCATAAATGATAATTGCAGACACAAGAACTCCCAGATGTTAGAGCATGTTCGAGGCAGCTAACATCCGGGAGTTTATTAGTTTACACGAGCAATCAGTCAAAACCTAAAGCCGACGTTTGTGTAAGTTTCTGGCGATTGCTGCCATAACGCGCAAAACGTGTGGTATATGGTTTGTTAAAGCTTGCAATATATTTGAAGATAAATTTGGGAGTGGTACTTAAATTCCACTTGTGCGGATAGATTCCACAGCCTCTTTGATTTTCTCTGGTGGAAGTACCAACGCGAAGCGCACATATCCTTCCCCATGAGGACCAAAGCTTGCGCCAGGAGTAACGATGACACCGGCTTTTTCCATTAATTCCATACAGAATGCCATGCTGTCCGTGCGTTTTCCAGGAAGCTTTGCCCATACGAACATAGTTCCTTTACCGTTTGGCTTCTCCCAGCCGATGGAAGCAAGTCCGTCGCATAGAGCATCACGGCGTGCCTGGTATTGTCTGCATTGTTCTTTTACGCTGTCCAGAGGTCCCTCCAGAGCAGCGATAGCCGCTTTCTGGATTGGCAGGAACATACCGAAATCGATCTGGCTGCGAAGCTTTTTTAGAGCAGAGATGATTTCTGGATTTCCAATGAGAAAGCTGATTCTGGCGCCGGTTACGTTAAAGGATTTGGAAAGGCTGAAAAATTCAACACCAATCTCCCGCGCGCCAGGAGTGGCAAGAAAACTTCCACCTTCCACGCCATCAAAGATAATATCGCTGTATGCATTGTCATGGATAATTAAAATATCGTATTTTTTTGCAAATGCAACAATTTCTTCATAAAGTCCCGGTGTGGCAATGCTTCCTACCGGGTTGGATGGAAGAGAGACTACCATGTAACGGGCCTTGCGAGCCACATCTTCCGGAATATCCTTTACATATGGCAGGAAATCATGCTCTGCTACAAGCGGGTAGTAGTAAGGAACCGCGCCTCCTAATTTGCTTCCTGCTGCGAAAACCGGATAGCACGGATCTGGAAGAAGAACCACATCTCCTTCGTCGCATAAAGTCATGCCAAGATGTCCCATGCCTTCCTGACTTCCATAAACAGACATTACCATATCCGGCGTGATTTCCACATGGAAACGCTTCTTGTAATATGCACAGACCGCATCCAGAAGCTCCGGCAGGTCGCGGAGACTGTAGCGCCAGTTCTGATCGTTAGCGGCAGCTTCCATCAGTGCTTTCTTAATATGATCCGGTGTATGGAAATCCGGAGTTCCCACACTCATGTTGTAGATCTTCTTTCCCTGTTTCTCAAGTTTAAGCCGCCTTTCATTGAGCGCGGCAAAAATTTCATCTCCAAATAAATCCAGTCTTTTGGAAAATTTCATCGTAAGTAAGCCTTCTTTCTCTCAAAATGCCAAACCAATAGGTTTGTGCTAAAATCCTGTTTATTTTATCACAGTACTACAACAGAGTGCAAGACAAAAATGTATTTTCGGGCAAGACATTTGTATTGCTAATAGCAAACGAAAATGGATGGCTGCCGTGCACTGCCAG
Source organism: Ruminococcus sp. RTP21484sp1_RTP21281st1_A8_RTP21281_210402 (assembly GCF_040914025.1). Lineage (NCBI taxonomy): Bacteria > Bacillati > Bacillota > Clostridia > Eubacteriales > Oscillospiraceae > Ruminococcus > Ruminococcus sp. RTP21484sp1_RTP21281st1_A8_RTP21281_210402. The sequence goes on along the minus strand of NZ_JBCPGE010000006.1, from coordinate 31,273 downwards.
ATTTAGGGGTAAAGTTCTTTTTTGTATAAATTTTAGAAAAAAATAGCAGCAGACACTTAAGAGGGCATTGTCTAAAAATAGAGAAACGTGTATAATTGGCTATATCAAACCAAGGGAGGAAAAGAAAATGAAGAAGTTTCTCGAAGAATTTAAGGAATTTTTTGCATGGTGAAAGCTCTGAATAAAGCAGCTGAGAAAATCCCCCCCCTTGATTTGAATAAAAAGACATGCGAGGACATAAATGAAAGACTACATGGCCCCTATGGAGGGCGTGACAAACTTTGTATACCGCCGGACTTATCACCGGTTTTATCATCCCATGGATAAATATTTTACTCCGTTTATTTCTGCCAAGCCGAAGAAAAACCTGAGCTTCCAGGAAATTTGCGAGGTGTCACCGGAGCGGAATGAGGGAATGTACGTGGTTCCCCAGATCCTGACCTGCAATGCAGATGATTTTATCCGTACTGCCCAGCTTTTGAAAGATGATTACGGACACCAGGAAGTGAACCTGAATCTTGGTTGTCCTTCTGGAACAGTTACAGCGAAGGGAAAGGGTGCCGGATTTCTGGCAGAGCCCCAGAAGCTGGATCAGTTCCTGGATCAGATTTTTTCGAAACTTGATATGAAAATTTCCATAAAGACCAGAATTGGAACTCACTACGAGGAAGACTGGGAGTATCTGCTGGCCATTTATGAAAAATATCCCATTCATGAACTGATCATCCACCCAAGGATTCAGACAGATATGTATCGCGGAGTGCCGCGGCTCGGAGCTTATGAGAAGGCTGTAAACCGTCTGAAAATGCCACTTTGCTATAATGGGAATCTGTTTTCTGCAGCTGATTATAAGCGGATTACAGAGCGTTTTCCAGACACTTGCTGCTTCATGTATGGAAGAGGGCTGATCACGAATCCGGGGCTGGTAACTGAGATCCGGGAAGGCATTCGTCCGGATAAAAAGACAGTAAGAGAATTCCATGATTGTCTTTTCGAAGAGTATCGGGAACTTCTTTCCGGCGAACGGAATGTGCTGTTCCGTATGAAAGAATTATGGAGCTATATGGCCGTTAATTTTACAAATTATGAGAAATATGCCAAGAAAATCAAGAAATCCCAGCATCTGTCAGAGTATTCGTCTGTGGTATCCAGTTTATTTGCAGAGCAGGATTTGATAGATTAAGTATTTTGGATATTTAGAACGCTGAAAGGATCCCCCTTGGCGGGCTAAATAGCAATAAATAATTCGAAAGAGGAATAACATGTTAAATACCGATCGTTTTGAAGAATTTATATCTCAGTATCCCATTTATGAATACCGCCTTGTGGATACTGCTGAAATAGAGGTAAGAGAGCGGGTGCGGATCATCTGCAAACAGGAGTGTGAGCGTTACGGCACTACCTGGGCCTGTCCCCCTGCTGTGGGCAGTCTGGAAGAATGTGGGAAGCGAATCCACAGTTATCCAAATGGAATCCTTTTTTCCAGTGTGGCAGAGGTTTCCGATGTGATGAACATGGCGGAAATGCTTGCTACCCGAGATGCTCACGAGGAGCTGACTACAGAGGTAGCCGGATTTTTGAAAGGGGAGGGATTTGAGACATTTACCTTGTCCACTGAATCCTGCGATCTTTGCGAGCATTGTGCCTATTTAGACGGAAAGCCCTGTCGCTTCCCTGAGAAAATGCATCCCTGCCTGGAAAGTCACGGTGTAGTGGTAAATGAGCTGGTAGAGCATCATTCCATGGAATATAATCTTGGCGGAAATACCATTCTGTGGTTTTCCCTGGTGCTTTTTCGCCAGAGAGCGTGATCTGTTAAATATAAATCAGAATGAAAAGAAAACCTCCCGCATAAGCTAGAGATAAAGACCGGGAGGCTTTTTTTATGTCTGTATCAGAACGTTTTATGACAGCTATGGAACTTCCTGGTGACCTGTCCTGTAAAGCCCCTATTATAACGATTACCGGACCGTCGCAGGTACAGATTGAAAATTATAAAAGCATCTTATCCTATACAAGCGAGAAATTAATCGTGGTTACCTGCCAGGGACGCGTGATCCTTCAAGGGAAAAATCTGGAAATATTTCATTACACTACTTGGGAAATGGAAATAAAAGGGCAGATTTTGTCGGTAATGTTAGAGCGTGTTTGAAAAATCATTTCCGCAATCTGTATGCCCCGGTTTGCAGTATATTTCACCTGAATTCGGTTGCCGTTCGGCAGTACATTGTAAATCCAATATAAATGGAGGCGAGATTAAAATGAATGACCCCGAAAAAATACTCCATGGATTTTTAGAAATTTCAGTATCCGGTGACCAGCTGGAACGTTTCCTGAATTTGTGCCATGCCAGAGCTGTCTCTTTGGAAAGAATCCGTTATCTGTCAGAAAAAAACATAACAACTCGCATCTCCATAAATGATTTCCGAAAACTCCTTCCCATACATAGAAAGACCAGAGTCCGTATCCATATTCTAAAAAAAAGAGGTTTGCCGTTTTTGCTGCTCAGAATCCAAAAACGTAAGTGCTTTACAGCCGGGTTCCTTCTTTGTGTGGTCTTGCTGCTTTGGCTCTCTGGCCACATCTGGAATATCCACATTGATGGAAATGTAAAAAATTCCACCCCTCAGCTTCTGGAATTTCTGGACCAGCAGGGAATTACCCATGGGATCCGTAAAAATCAGGTTAACTGTACCCGGATTGCCGACCTTCTCAGGAAAAACTACCCGGATATTACTTTTGTTTCCGCCAGGGTTCAAGGTACCCGGCTTCTTCTTACCATTCAGGAAGAAAACCTCACAGAAGGTATCCGGCAAACAAAATCTCCATGCAATCTGATTTCCAATCTGGATGGGAAAATTGTGAATATGGTTATCAGAAATGGAACTCCACTTGTTAAAACTGGAGACATTTGCAAACAGGGTGATATTCTGGTATCTGGCGAGGTGCCAATCCTGAATGACAGCCAGGAGGTTGTACGTGTGGAATATGTTCCGGCAGACGCAGACATCTATGTGCGCCATCAGATTGCCTATTATCAGGAGGTCCCCCTTTCCTATGAAAAAAAGGTTCAAAGCGGCACTTCAAAAACCAGCTGGTATTTTCGTGTTGGTGACTTCGTTTTTGGCGCAGATACAGGAAAAAAATCCAGATATATAACCTCAACGGAAGAAATCCCCTGGAAACTTACCGAGAATTTCGTCCTTCCTTTTTCCCTGGGAAAAATCACCCGAACACCTTATAAGATACAGAGCACAGTTTACACGAAAGAACAGGCTCAGAAGAAAGCAGTGCAGCAGCTGAGAATATATGAACAAAAACTTCTGAATAAAGGAATCCGGATTGCAGATTCCCGGTTGTCTGTCACATTTGACAGTACAAATTGTACTGTGCAGGGTACATTGACAGTAGATGAAAAAAGCGGAAAGAAGCAGAATATAGAATTCAGTCAGGAATCATAAGTGTTGAAAAACAATCTTTAGAGTGGTATACTTTTACCCAGAGATATTTTTGAACAGACACAAGGAGGAGCAGTTTTTGAAATCCACGAATATAGAGATTGACTCATTAGATATTTTACAGGAGCTTTTTGGAATCAATGATAAGCTGATCAAGGTGATTGAGAATCGTCTTGGCGTATCCATTACCCAGAGAAATTCCTGCATTACCGTAAGTGGGACTAATGACGGCAGGATACATTCAGCTGTGAATATTATTGAAGCCATGAAGGAAGCTCTTGAAAAACAGCAGCAGCTTTCCGTGGATATGATCCATCGTTTTCTGGATGAGACCGAGGAAGAGGATGACAGCGAGGAGGATATTGCAGACAGCACCCGCAAGGTGCTGGGGGATGCAGTGACTTTGAATTATAAGAATATTCCAATTCGAACTAAGACAATTGGACAGAAAAATTATATCACTGCTTTGAAGAACAATACGGTTACTATCTGTATCGGACCTGCCGGTACAGGTAAAACATACCTGGCAGTTGCTTATGCGGCAGAGCTGTACCGGAATGACGAGATTGAGAGAATCATTCTCAGCCGTCCGGCCATTGAAGCGGGCGAGAAGCTTGGTTTCCTTCCGGGAGATTTACAGGAGAAGGTTGATCCTTATCTGAAGCCGCTTTACGATGCACTAAATGACGTATTCGGGCCAGATCAGGCTGCGAAGTTAAGAGAACGGGGAATCATTGAGGTTGCACCTCTTGCATATATGCGAGGCCGTACTTTGAATAACAGTATGATCATCATTGATGAGAGCCAGAATGCCACACTTCCTATTTTGAAAATGGCACTTACCCGTATTGGTACTGGTTCTAAGATGATTCTTACCGGCGATGTAACACAGATCGACCTTTCCAAAGAGACGGATTCCGGACTTCAGAAGTGTGCTTCTATTTTGAAAAATGTAGACGATATTGCTACTATTTCCCTGACGAACCGTGATGTTGTCCGCTGCAAGATCGTGAAGGACATTGTTAAAGCATTTGAGAAAGAGGAAGCGAAAGCCCAGGAAAAGACCCAGAAGCGGGCAGTTCGGAGGACAAGCCGGTAATTGGGAAGCCAGGACAAAATTTTCAGTAAATGACAATCAATATCCTGTGGGAAGATTAATTTGAAACTGAAATGTGAATTTTACAGAATAATTCAAACAAAATAGTAAAATTGAACATATGGTGTCGCCTGTTTGAGAAATCAGGCAGATGTCATACAGGAGGAATAAGTTTTGGTAACAATAGAATACGAATGCGAGACCGATTTTGACCTTGGACTTGACTGTCCGGCGCTTGCGAAGATGGTTGCAGAGAAGGTGCTTGACATGGAGAAATGTCCATGGGATGCACAGGTAAATCTGGTTCTCACAGATAATGAAGAGATTAAAAGGGTAAATACAGAGTTCCGTGGCATTGAGAGAGCTACTGATGTTCTTTCTTTTCCAATGCTGCCATTTGAAACACCGGCAGATTATTCTGTGGCTGAAGATGATGAGTCCTGCTTTGATCTTGACAGTGGAGAGCTTCTTCTGGGAGATATTATGATTTCTGCAGAACGTGTTGCTGCCCAGGCAGAAGAGTATGGACACAGTGTAAAGAGGGAATTTTGCTTCCTAGTTGCACATAGTATGCTACACCTTCTGGGATACGATCACATGACTCCGGAGGAAGCCGCAGATATGGAAGCACGCCAGGCGAAGGCACTGGAGGAACTTGGAATTACCCGTTAAATTTTTTTGTGCATGACCCTATAACTGGAGAGGCTTTTGCTGTTTGCCGGTTACTGTTCACTGGTAACGTTCCGCGAGGTGTTTTTTGTGAACAAAGTTCACAGAAAACCCGAGAGTTGCGGCGCGAAATCATGCAAAGCATGATTTCTGTGCATCGCGAAGCGCGTTACTGTGAACGGAGTGAACAGTAACGTTTGCCGTGAATAAGTTACTATGAAAGTTCCGGATGGCAGTTGCAAAGCGACTGATTTTCATATAAGGTGATGTCATCAGCAGGTGGCATTACCATTCCGGATGTATTTATAAGTGGCGGTTTCTGCAGTTTCTGTTCAGTTAGAAGGTTAAATATATATGCATAAGGAGGAGAAGACATGAAGAAAAAAATATTTAAACTTCTCACAGGAATGTTGCTTTCCTGCGCACTTGCAGGATCCACAGTAGCGGTACAGGCAGAGGAAGCCGGGACAGATACCGTGAAGAGTTATCTTACCGGAGAGGATGTATCTGTCGGCATTGGCCACAGACGTCCCATCGCAGTTATGCTTGGCAACGATACCAATGGCGCTCCACAGAGCGGAACTGAGAACGCAGGAGTCATTTATGAAGCACCGGTAGAGGGAAGCATCACCCGTCTCATGGCGATCATCGAGGACTATGACAATATTCCAAGGATCGGTTCTGTGCGAAGCTGCCGTGATTACTTCCTGTTCTATGCAAATGAGTATGATGCCATCTATTCTCATTATGGACAGTCTGTATATGCACTTCAGTATCTGGACCAGCACCTGATCGACAATCTGAACGGACTTACACTTGGAAATGCTTACTATCGCAGCACTGACCGTGTAGCACCGCACAATGCTTACACTGATTTCTCCCATCTTCAGGCAGGAATCCAGAGCCAGGGCTATAGCCAGGATTATAAAGAGGACTATAATGGTCATTTCCAGTTTGCACCGGAAGGAACTGAGACAACCCTGGATGACGGAGTTTCTGCAAATGTTGTGAAGCTTGATAATTTCGCTTATAACCATCCGTGGTTTGAGTACAATGCAGAGACTAAGGAGTACAGCCGCTTCCAGTTTAATGCACCGCATATTGACCAGAACACAGGTAATCAGCTGACATGTGAGAATATTATTTTACAGTATTCCAACTATGTTCCATATGATCCAAATGGTTATCTGAACGTAGATACCCAGTCCGGAGGTGAGGGCAAATACATCACCAGAGGCAAGGCAATCGACATCCACTGGACAAAGGATTCCCAGTGGGGAATCACTCATTATTATGATTCCAATAATCAGGAGATTCAGCTGAATCCTGGAAAAACATGGGTCGAGATCGTGCTGAATGATTCTGTAGGTTCTGTGTCTTTACAGTAAAATAAATTAAAAATGGAGAGGGACGTCATAAGATAAGGCGTTCCTCTTTTGTATTTACGTGAAAAACATGCTCTAGAGCCTGTCTGCACGAGCGCATGATGCAAATAAACGCGTTTTGACTTGATTTGCAAAAGTGATAGGACGATCAAAACACGGTAGAGCTCTTTCAGACTATGCAATATTTTACAGAAACAATAATTCTACACGTTAAAATGTGAAATTTTTCTGAAATTAAGAACTGTTTACCTGAAACCATGGACGAAATGAAAAAAATGATGTAAGATAAGAAATTGATATGTATGAAAACTACATGGAAACATAATAACGGAGTTGACAAATAAAATGAATGATCGGGAAAGACTGAAAGATAAAAAACGTATTGTAATCAAGATTGGAAGTTCCTCTCTTACCCATGCTGAAACTGGCAAGCTGAATCTTCGGAAACTGGAGATTCTGGTAAGGGAATTGGGCGATCTTCGAAATCAGGGTAAGGATGTGGTTCTGGTATCTTCAGGAGCCATCGCTGTTGGAGCAGCAGCTCTTGGATTTAAAGAGAAGCCACAGGAGCCTCGTCAGAAGCAGGCGTGTGCAGCGGTTGGACAGGCCAGACTTATGATGATTTACCAGAAGCTGTTTGGAGAATACAATCAGATGGCAGGTCAGATCCTGATGACCAAAAATACCATGGTAAACAACGCCAACCGCAAAAATGCAGAGAACACGTTTAATGAGCTTTTATCCATGGGTGTGATCCCTATTGTTAATGAGAATGACTCTATTTCCACCTATGAGCTTCAGTCTCTGGAAAAATTCGGAGACAACGATACCCTTTCTGCAGTGGTAGCTGCTCTTATAGGGGCAGATCTTCTGATCCTTATGTCAGACATAGACGGACTTTTTACAGATGATCCGAATACAAATCCAGATGCGAAATTTATTGACATGGTAGAAACATTGGACGATGAACTTCTTAACATGGGAAAATGCTCCTCCGGAAGCAAAGTGGGCACTGGAGGAATGGCTACCAAGCTTACAGCTGCCAGAATTGCCACAGCTGCCGGTACCGACATGGTAATTGCCAATGGCGGCGATTTTCATAATATTCACCGCATTGTGGAGGGCGACCCCTGCGGTACATTGTTTGTTGGAAAGAAAAAGGAAGAGTTTTTCCTGATCGATTATATTGAAAAATTGCTGTAACTGTTCAGTATCTTCACAGTTACAATTGCTTTAAGTTTTTGTATAAATTAAAATTACATAGAACATTCTCAGGAGGAGTATATTATGGACAGCACAAAAATCGACAGAATCAACACCCTTCACCATAAGGCACAGAGCGTAGGCCTTACAGAAGAAGAGAAAAAAGAACAGGCAGAGCTGCGCAAGGAGTATATTGCCACCATTAAGATGAACCTTAGAAATCAGCTGGATAATATTGATGTAAAGGAAGCCGATGGTACGGTTGTGAATCTTGGAGAAAGATATGGAAGAAAAAAGACTCATTAGAAAGCAGATTTTTGCAGCCAGAAAGCAGTGCAGCGATGCGCAGGTAGAAGAATGGAGCCATCAGATTACAGATCAGGTGCTGAAACTCTCAGAGTTTGTGAAGGCTAAGCATATTCTGGCTTATGCAGATTACAATCATGAAGTAATGACCAGATATATCATTGAGGAAGCCTGGAAAGCAGGAAAAGAAGTGGCAGTCCCGAAGGTTGTGGGAAAGGATATGATTTTTTACCGCCTTACTGATTTTTCTCAGCTAGAGCCTGGATATTTTGGAATTCCGGAGCCTGTCAGAGGCGAGATCGTGAAGTGGGAGGATGCTCTTATGGTCATGCCTGGTGTAGCTTTTGATCCTGAGAACAACAGAGTGGGATATGGCGGCGGCTTTTATGACCGCTTTTTAGAAAAACATCCTGATATTACCAGACTGGCAGTGGCTTTTGATTTTCAGATCCTTGATCTGGTGCCCACAGAACCTACGGACATTTGTCCTCAGATCATTGTGACACAGAGTAAAGTTTACCGGAGGGAGGACTTATAAATGAATGAAATGCTGGAAACTCTTGGCAGGAATGCCAAAGAGGCAGAAATCGTTCTTCGAAACCTTGATACAGCTAAGAAAAATCAGGTTCTGGAGGCTGTTGCAGACAGCCTTGTTGCAGATTCGAAAGCACTTCTTACAGCAAATGCCATTGATGTAGAGAATGGCAGGAAGAATCAGATGCCAGAAGGACTGGTAGACCGTCTGATGTTGACAGAAGCCAGAATTGCAAGCATGGCAGAGGGGCTTCGTCAGGTTGCGGCACTGGAAGATCCTATCGGGGAAGTGACCGGGATGAAAAAACGTCCCAACGGACTTCTCATTGGACAGAAGAGAGTCCCTCTTGGAGTGATCGGAATCATCTACGAGGCAAGACCAAATGTGACAGCAGATGCTTTTGCCCTTTGCTTTAAAACTGGCAACGTGGTGATCTTAAAGGGTGGTAGTGATGCCATCCATTCCAATACTGCTATTGTGGATTGCATCCGCAGAACCCTGGATGAGAATGGAATTACGAAAGATGCGATCCAGCTGATCTCTGATACTTCAAGAGAGACTGCCGGAGAATTCATGAAGATGAATGAATATGTGGATGTACTGATTCCACGAGGAGGCAAAGGTCTTATTAAAGCAGTAGTAAATAACAGCACGATTCCTGTAATCGAAACTGGTACCGGAAACTGCCATATTTATGTGGATGAGAGCGCAGATCTTCAGATGGCGGCAGACATTGTGATGAATGCCAAGACACAGCGGGTGGGTGTCTGCAATGCCTGTGAGTCTCTTCTGGTGCATGAGAAAGTGAAGGATGCTTTCCTTCCGGTTCTTGCAGAGCGCCTTCGGACAAAGAATGTGGAGATGCGTGCTGACGAGGAAGCGAAGGCTTTGATCCCAGACGCAGTCACTGCCACTGAGGAAGACTGGGGTACAGAATATCTGGACTATATACTTTCTATAAAAGTAGTTGGATCTGCAGATGAAGCGATTCGCCACATCAATCGCTACAATACAGGCCATTCAGAGGCAATTATTACCAGAGATTACAACAATGCCCAGAAATTCCTGGATGAAGTAGATGCAGCTGCTGTATATGTGAATGCTTCTACAAGATTTACGGATGGTTTTGAGTTTGGTTTTGGTGCCGAGATCGGAATCAGCACCCAGAAGCTTCATGCCCGTGGCCCCATGGGACTTCTGGCACTTACTTCCACAAAATATATCATTTATGGAAACGGACAGATTCGTCCTTAGGTTTGATTTTTGAACTGAGATATGTTATACTAGACTTCGATGTTAATATTTAATATGGGGGACTCATTTATAAGGAGGACTTTTTAAAATGAAGAAAAAGCAACTTTTGGTATTCATTATGGCGGGAAGCCTTGCAGCCGGAATGTCTCCGGTGACAATGGCATTTGCAGAGGCAGATACCCAGACCGTGACAATAGAGGACACAGTAGCTGTTGCCGCAGAGTCAGAAGAAGGAGAAGCAGCAGCTGAACCAGTGCAGGATATTTCAGATGCCGCAGCAGATACACCTGTGGAAGAACCTGCACAGGCAGCAGATACGCCGACTGCAGAACCAACCCAGGCAGCTGCAGATACACCGGCAGCAGAACCAACCCAGGCAGCTGCAGACACACCGGCAGCAGAACCAGCTCAGGCAGCGGATGCGGTTGTGGATGATGGCTTTAACAGCGGAGATACTGCTGAGCTGACTTTGGAGGAAGAGGAGAGTGCTACCCCTACTCCTGAGACCACTGGTCAGATTATCCTGAAGGCAGCAGATGGAACCCAGACATCCTATTCCACATTAGCAGAGGCAATTGCGGCAGCCCCGGTTAATATTGGCAAGGATGGTGAAGTTACCCAGATCCTTGTAACCGGAACTGTAGAGATCAGTGAGACTGTTGTGATCGATCAGAATAAGAATATCTCTATTGCAGCAGCTGCGGATGGAACTACTATTAAACGTGCAGCCGGATTTTTAGGAGATATGTTTAAAGTAAAAGATGAGTCCACTTCTTTCCAGTTTGGTACAGGCAAGGAGGGTGAGACTGTTTTAAGTCTGACTGTAACAGGAGCACTTGACCAGGGGGATGCAACAGGCTCCATTATTTCTGTGGAGGGCGGTTACTTCGGATTGTCCGATGGTGTAACCCTGACAGGAAACAGAACCAGTGCGCCGGGAGCTGCAATCTGTAATTCTGGCGGAAGCATCGGACTGGCAGGTGGTACTATCACAGGAAACCAGTCTGAAGGTATTGTAAATGAAGCTGCTGAAATTACAGGTGGAGCTATTTACAGTCTGGGCGAGATCCGTGTTTCCGGCGCCGTAATTGTAAAGGATAACAAGGACGATGGTCTTAATGATAACAGTATTGTTTTAGGCGGTGATAACGCATGTATCGCAGCAATTGGCCAGCTTGCTGAAACAGCAGACCTTCAGGTAAGAAGAAGTGACGCAGCTGCCGGAAAGATTATTGTAAAGGTCGGTACGGATGCGAATGGTACTGCACTTACTACTATGGAGAATATTCTGGCACATGTTCATTATCTGGACACTACAGAGTATACCATTAACAACCAGACTGGAGCACTTGAGTCTGTTACAGCTCCTGTTAGTACTATGACGCTGACCGCAGATTCTATTTCCTGGAATAAGGCGTATGAGCATACTGTTGATCTGACCTTCCATACCAATGATGCTGGTGTTGGAGGAAGATATTATGTGACCTGGGTGAAGAAATCTGATTCTACACCTGGATTCGAAGCAGTAAAGAGCAATTATAAGAGCTCTGGAGATATTGCAAGCTCTGCAAGTGTACAGTTGACAGATGTAGCTTATGATACAGCCATTAAAGTAGTTGTATATGCTGAGGATTCCAAGGGACTTGAAGCAGTTGCGCCACTTGTACTTACATTAAAGGCGAAAGCAAGCACTCCCACAGAAACTCCGATTACTACTACACCGACGCCAACTACTCGTGCAACCATTAACCCGTCTGTCAGCGAAAGCAAGGTAACAGGTCTTGAAAAAGCACTGGCATTCTACCCGAAGCAGATGTACAATTTCACAGTAACTGGCGCCGGAACTGACAATACAAACCCGATCAAAGGTGATACCAAGTGGATCCCGTATGGCTGGAGCATGTCCGCGAAGAACATTGACACCGGATATCAGAAGAGCTGGTCTATCGGAAATGTAAATGGTATCAAGCAGGCGAAGACCTTTAGAATGTATATCTTCTTCCAGAAGTACATATACAATGGATCCGAATGGGAAGCTACCGGCGTGAAGGAAGCTCTCCCTACAGAATTTAAGTCCAAGGCAATCGACTTCACAGTAACTCCATCCGGCACAATCACGCCAACTGCAACAGCCGGTTCTGGTTCCGGCGGTTATGATTATAACGGAACAGGTAGCGGCGATGGAGATGGAACAGATGGCGATGATGCAGAGAACCATGACGGAACAGACAGCGATACCGGTTCTACATCTGCAACAAACGCGAGAACAGCCGATAACTCCCCGATTGCCACTATGATGATGCTTGCAAGTCTTTCTCTGGTAGCTGGAGGTTATGTTATCGTCAGAAAGAGAAAAAAAGAAATCTAAGAAAATCTATGGCATATGAATAACCATGCATTTTGATCAGAAGTTTTTCTGACAGCAAAATAATAAGAAACATACATTAGGCAGGTCTTTTGACCTGCCTTTTTGCATATAATAATACAGGCAGCGGGGGGACAGGCTATAGCGTGTAAAAAAAGGCCTTCTGCAAGATGTACGTTACACTTTGTTGGAATGATTTTTCAAACACGCTCTAGAGATGAAATGCCGCCTGAGTTTTTTCCTGCTGCAGGAGGTAAAATATGTTGTCAGAAAGCGTATTGTCAGTCAGAAAAGAATTGTTCCCACAGAATAAAACGGCTGTCAGTGACATGCCGAAAGTAAATATACAAAAGAAAGTACAACCGACAGATGCAGATATGGTACAAACATCGCTGTCATTTGAAAACATATATTATTCTTTATGGGAAATAGCTGGACGCTACAGCAGCTTTTGCCAGTTTCGCGTGATTGGAAACAGTCATGACGAGAGAATGATCCCAATGCTGGAAGTTGGCACCGGCGCACAGATGATCTTCTGTGTGGCTGGAATTAATGGAACTCAGGCTCTTTTGCCGGAACTTCTTCTGAAAATGGCAGGAGAATACTGCAGGGCCTACGAATGCGGCTGGAAGCTGGATGAATTTTATGAAGTGAAAAAACTCCTTGATAAAATAAGGATCTGTCTGATTCCGATTTTAAACCCGGATGGTTATGAAATCCGCCAGAATGGCTTTGGTGCTATTCGAAATCCAGTTTACCGTCAAATGCTTCGTATGCAAAGCATTCCTGCTGAGGATTTTGGATATAATGCCCGTGGAATGGATATTTCACATAATTTTCCAACGGTTCATTATATCCGTTCACGTATGGGAGAGGAACCAGCCAGCGAGAATGAGACAAAGGCATTGATCCGGATCATTCAGGAATATGATGGAAGAGGACTTTTGACGTTTGCTCAATCCGGAAGGGAAATCATTTATTATCACTGTCAGCAGGGAGTGGGAAGTCTTCCGAAATCCTACCGGCTGGCAAGACATATGCAGAAATCTTCTTCCTATCATCTGGAAAGGGAACAGATGACCGAATCGGCCAGGGAAAAATTTAAGGGAATGGGAACCCCGGAACAATACTATATTCAAACGAAAAAACAGCCGGCATTTCGTATTAAAGTACCAGCTCAAAGCGGAAATGGAAGAGGCGTTGAAGAGGATAAAAAGGCAGTATATGAGGAAATACATTTGCTTCCATTGGAATATATATTTTCATTAGACAATTAAATGTTATTGTTTGCAGGTGAGCTTTTGTAAAATAATTACCGGAGAAAGCTGGCCGGTAACCATAAAAGGAGATGTCCGAAATAATCGAAACATCTCCTTTTAGTATATGATTTGTTTTTTGGCGTTTACGAAACGCATAGAAGATTGCCATGCGCATCCGAAATGATTATTTTTCGGAAGTAGCAGTTTCCGGTCTTTCGTATTTCCTGCGGATATCTTTCATGACAAAAAGATAGGAAACACCGGTAAATACTGCTGCTGTAACCCACGCTGCCGGGTCACAGAAGCATGCAAGTGCATAACTTCCTACCGCCATGGAAATCATTGCTACAACCAGACGTGCAACCAATTCAGAAACACCACCCATCATAGGCAGGAATCCATATCCGCAGCCCTGCATGGTATTTCGGAATACGAAAATACTGCTTAAAGGAATGTAAAAGATCACACTCATATAAATGTAAGTTTTTGCCCATGGAAGCATGCTGTTCATATCCACATTTCCAGTGAAGAAAAGTCCAAGAGCTGGTTTCAGAAGAATACAAACCAGCACGGCTGCTGCAAGAGCATATACAACAGAAGCTTCCAGAGACGCTTTAACACCCTGGCGGATTCTCTTGATATCACCCTTTCCGAAGTTCTGTCCACTATATGTCGCCATAGTCTGTCCCATAGCCATCATTCCCTGGGTTACCAGGTTCTGCACCTTGCTGGCTGCCGTAAAAGAGGCAACGGCATCGGAACCGAAAAGATTGATGGCAGATTGCATGACCATAGTACCGGAAGCTGTAATTGCAAACTGCAATGCCATAGGAATTCCCATAGCCAGCTGGTTACGGCTCTCCTGGCCGTGAAGCCTCCAATGTCTTCTGTTTGGGGCAAGAGAAGGCATACGTATATAGATGTAGACCAAACAGAGTATTGCGGAAACGCCCTGAGAAATAATGGTTGCCCATGCTGCTCCGGCAACGCCCATTTTAAAATTGATAATCAGTACCAGATCCAGAATTACATTTAAAGCTGCGGAAAATACAAGAAATACCAGCGGAATCTTACTGTTTCCAACTGCACGCAGGTAAGAGGAAAACAGGTTGTAAAAAATAGTGGCGATGATTCCGGCGCTGATGATCATAATGTAGGTATATGCATCCTGAAAAATGTTGTCAGGTGTGTTCATCAGCTTCAGAAGAGGGCGCATGCCCAGCAAACTTAAAGAACTGATGATTACGGTAAAAATCAGGGAAAGAAGAATTCCGTTAGCTACACTGATCTTTACCCCTTCGGTATCTTTGGCTCCGAAGCGCTGAGCGGTGAGTACGGAGAAACCAGCTGTGATTCCCTGCGAGAAGCCCACAGTAAGAAACATGATCGTTCCGGTGGATCCGACTGCCGCAAGGGCATCCGCGCCTACATAGCGTCCTACAATAATCGTATCTGCCATATTATAGAGCTGCTGAAAAATGTTTCCAATAATAAGAGGAAGCATAAATTTCAGGATTACCGGCAAAGGCCGGCCTTTTGTCATATCTTTTTCCATAAAAAACTCCTTATTGAGAAATATAGAAATCGTAAATAAAAAGTGTTACTAAATTACTTACATATTAGAGTGTGTCAGAGTCTGTTTGAAAAATCATTCCCACAAAATATAACGCACATTTTGCAGATTGCATTTTTTTACATACTCTGGAAGCGAAAATTATTTTATCACACTGCGGATTATCTGTCACTATTTTATTTTTGACTATTTTAAAGGCATTTAATGCCATAATGATCAAGAAACCACACTTTTTCTCAAAAAATGTTTAGGAATTTTGACTGATATGTTGGTTTTGCTTGCTATTTGCTCTCATAAATGGTAAAATCAAATATAGCGTGAAGATATTTTTTTGAAAGAGAGGCATTCATATAAATGGCAAATGAACATGGAGAACAGATCAGAATCGTGCAGGAGACTGTGGCTGGTAAGGAGATTACTTTTGCCCATGTAATGGGAGGACCGGCACCGATCATTTATCAGAAGCTTGGGTTGAATCCGCAGCTGGATTATCGTTCCTCTGCAATTGGAATCATGAATATGACACCTCCGGAATCCGCAGTTATCGCTTCTGATATTGCGGTGAAGAGCGGTAATGTTTATCTTGGATTTGCAGACCGGTTTACAGGGACTTTGATCATTACAGGAGAGATTTCTGATGTAATGTCTGCAATGACTGAGATCGTAAATTATTTCCGGGATTCTCTGGGATATGTGGTCTGCAATATTACGAAACGATAGGAAGTAGAAGCATGGAGCGAATAACGAAGGAAGAGCTGCTGGAAATGCTATTCCATGATGATTATGAACATCTGAAGGGGAAGAAGCTTCGTATGACTCGTGTGCGTGTACCGGGAAAGGAAGTTTGTCTTGCCCATGTGATCAGTCCTTCCCAATCTTGTATTTATGAAAATCTGGGACTGCATATTGGAGTTCATGAGGGGGAAGACCACACAGGAGAATCCATTGGTCTGATCCGTTTTACTCCCTGGGAAGCGGTTGTGGTAGCTGCAGATGTTGCCATGAAGAGTGCAGATGTACAGATCGGGTTTATGGATCGTTTTTGCGGTTCTCTGATCATTACAGGAGGATTGTCCCAGGTGCAGACTGCTGTGGAAGAGGTCGTACGTTTCTTTGACAGAGAGTTAGGCTTTAAAACATGTGCGGTTCACAGAAGCTGACAGATACCTTATGGCTGCGGGAACAGCAGCTTATGGATACGATATTATGATATGCAAATGTAAAAATAATGCACTGCTGTATTTTTACAAGTAAGGTTTATTGAAAACAGGGGAAATACAATTCGATGAAGAAAATTTTTTTGATGGGAAGAAGTGAGGCCGGCAAGACCTCACTGACGCAGGCACTAAAAGGCGAGGAGCTTCATTATATAAAAACACAATATACCAATTCCAATGACGATACCATTGACTCTCCGGGGGAGTATGCAGAGTCAAAAAGATTCAGTGTAGGACTTGCATGTTTTTCCTTTGAGGCAGATGTGGTGGCAATTGTGCAGGCTGCAGATGAGCCATTTAATCTGTTTGGTGCAAGCTGCCGCTCTTTTATCCTTCGTCCTCTTATTGGCATTATCACAAAAATTGATTCACCATATGCCAATATCCCTATGGTGAGACAATGGCTGATCAACGCTGGATGTGAACGCATTTTTATGGTGAATAATGTGACCAGAGAGGGAATTGATGAGTTGATGGAATATCTGCAGGAGGATACCCCGAAGCTTACATTGGAACAGGCGAAATTCAAACAGAGCCTTGGTCTGAACGAGTGGGATCCTCTTCCAGAGGGAGTGGCTTATCCGGAAGAAAAAGAGAATATGCTATAAAAAATTCCCATTCAGATTTTCCTGTTATCTGGATGGGAATTTTTATATGGTATGTTGCTTATGTAAATTACGGTATTAAAGAAATGTACCGCTTTAACAGACAGAGGGTTTCTTCCTTCGGACGATCAGACTGGTGATCGTGCCGTTTTCTGTTTCTTTATACAATTCTGTTAACATCATTTTTACATCCGAAGGTTCCAGAGGCGGAACATATTGGGGCGGTAAATCCTGAAGAATTCCATTTTGGATAAAAGCTGACAATCCTTTTTCCGAGAAAATCGTTACATAATTTTTCTGAATGTTCCGCAATACGGAAAAATGTTTTTCAACAAGGTGGAACATGGTATCATAAGGCAGGTTTGGTGCCTTCATATATTTTTTTATAAGTCCAGGAGTGATATATCTGCCGGGACAGGGATGCGCCATGAGGATTTGCAGTCTGTCAGGACTGGTTCCGGTAAGATACTCCTGCAGCACATCCATAATATTGGAACTGCATTGTACCCAA
The DNA here is from genome assembly GCF_040914025.1 of Ruminococcus sp. RTP21484sp1_RTP21281st1_A8_RTP21281_210402. NCBI lineage: Bacteria > Bacillati > Bacillota > Clostridia > Eubacteriales > Oscillospiraceae > Ruminococcus > Ruminococcus sp. RTP21484sp1_RTP21281st1_A8_RTP21281_210402. The sequence goes on along the minus strand of NZ_JBCPGE010000006.1, from coordinate 13,837 downwards.
AGCTCGCAGTTTTGAACCAGAGATAAAAAGTAATTCCGATAATAAAACACTAAAGGCTCATTTTTGAATACCTGGGCAGTACTTTGATCTTCTGCAATTGTTTGAAGGATATTATCCGAATGCAGGGATTTATACAATTTTGAATTATTTGACGGATGGAGAGGGAGCAGCCTATTTCTATAATTCGGATGGAAGAAGGAATAAGGGAAAAGTAGAGAACTACTATTATTTGCCTGACTGTTCAGAAAAAGATACCGATTCTATCAATCGAGGCGGAATGATCCAACCTATTGGATGTCATTTTTTAACTGAGGATGATGAAAAAGTTTGGAATGATAATTGGATTAATAGCAGTTTTAATGTGTGTACCAGAAATGGCATGGGCAGAGGCAAGCTCTGTTCGGGTAGATGCACAGGAGGTTCCAGTAAATGGAAACTGGTACGAGTATAAAATTTCAGAAGGGGAATATGTATATTGTCCTATTGTGATTAAAGATAATGGAAGACTGGATGTAAGTGTTCAGATAAACTTTGAAGGTCACCATTATGTGGGGCTACTGGATCAAAACTATGAGGCTGTCAGGCGGGACAGCGTGAATCCCCCGGAAGAGGAACCGGAGCCTGAAATTGCAATTCCTAAAATAGAAATAGCAGTAGGAGAAACCACAGAATTAACAACAGATAGTAGTTCTGATAATATCAGCTGGGGCAGCACAGATCCGTCCGTAATCGTGGTATCCAACACGGGAACTGTTATGGGCTTAAAATCCGGAACCGCCTGGGTAGCAGGAATCCCCACCGACGGTTCACCGATCATATTATATCAGATATTGGTGCAATAATTGGAAAATAAGTTAGCAACCACCAGTTCAACTTAAAATCTATGATTTCGATATTCCCGGGGACTGCATCCCTTTATTTTGGCAAAAACTTTGGAATAATAATTGGGGTCTGAAAATCCAGCCTTGTCAGCCACCGCGCTGACAGGCTGGTCATCCTGCAAAAACTCCAGGCTGCGCTCGATCCGATATTCCTGCAAAAAGGCAAACAAGGTAGTATTCATATGACGTTTAAAAAGCCGGGTACATTCGCTTTCACACAGGTGGATGTGTCCGGCGATGTCATTTAAGGTGATCTTATTTTGATAATTTTCTTCTATGTAGGACAGAATCTTCTTGATTCGGTCGTATTCCAGAGAGTTTTCCCTGGAAGCCTGGGGTTCGTAGGTAATATGCTCCAGAAGAAGCCGCCACATGGATTGCAGGCAGATGGTAATGTCCAGCTCATAAAAATCCGGTTTCTTTTCATCCAGATCAATAATGCGGAGAAGATATTCGCGAAAAGGCTTGTGCCAGGGCTCACTCTGGTCGATACAGATGGCAGGGAGCATAGAATCCTGAATGACAGGATCTACATATTTGCTGTTGACAGTGCTTTGGAAAAATCCATAAATCAGCCTGGAATCAAAAGTTACAGGAATATAAGCGCAGTCCTTCTGATTTTCCATTGTGCCAGAGTGAAGGGCACCGGAGTTGTTAAATACAATATCTCCTTCTTTTAAGTGGTAAACCATATGGTTGACCTTGTAGCACATAGTGCCTTTTTGCACATAAGTAATCTCTATTTCCGGGTGCCAGTGCCACATAAAGGAACCAGACTCATATTCTGAAAGTTTCTGGTAGCTGACCAGGAATGGAAACTGTTCATTGCCGTGCTGTTTTAATTCTTTTTGAAACTGATTGGTTATGATCTGCATGCCAAACCTCCCGAGAAAAAATTTCATATCCTGTGGACTGTATAGAATTCCATATGTTCAAAAATAGAGAACTACAATAAAACGCATAAATTTACCTGTATTATACATCTGTTAAAGATAAAAACGCAATATATTACTTGTTTTTCGCAAGTTATTTAAGGTAATGCAAAGGAAATGCATGTAAAATGAAATTAACTTGATGAGAGATCCGGATAAGCACAGATGAAGCGGAAAATATGCACTGAGGCAGCTGGAGTACAGAATGTAAAATTATAACAATATTAACAAAAATAGGAGAATGAGACCATGAATTTACCAGAAAAAGCAAACCTTGAGAAAATCTATGGAGAGAACAGTGCCTGCGCAGCTCGTTTCCAGAATCTAGCAGACAACTTTGCCAGAATCTACAAACATGACCATGCAGATTTCTTTACTTCCCCTGGAAGAACAGAAATCATCGGAAACCATGTTGACCACAACGGCGGCAAGGTAATCGCAGGAAGTATCAATCTGGATACCATCGGCGCAGCTGCACCGAATGGAACCAACGTGATCCACATTACAAGTGAAGGCTACAGAGATGAGATCGTAGTTGATCTTGACAAGATCAGCAGAGCCAACTATCCGAAAGGAACCTTTGCCCTGGTTGCCGGTATGATGGAAGGTGCGAAGAAGAATGGCTTTCAGACAGCTGGTTTTGATGCCTATGTAAGCACCAACGTGATCGCAGCAGCAGGAGTAAGTTCCTCTGCATCCTTTGAAATGCTGATCTGCGTAATCATCGATTACTTCTTTAACGACAGCAAGATGACTTACACAGACTATGCAAAGATTGGTCAGTACGCAGAGAACGTATACTGGGATAAAGCTTCCGGAATGATGGATCAGATGGCATGTGCAGTTGGTGGTCCGGTTCTCTTCGACTTTGCAGACAGAAATGATCTGAAATACAGCAAGCTGGACTTCTCCTATGGAAAATTTGATCACAAACTGGTTATTGTAAACACCGGAAAAGGCCATGCAGATCTCAGCCAGGAGTACTCTGAGATTCCAGGTGAGATGAAAGCAGCAGCCAAGGTACTTGGTGCAGAGCTTCTTCATGAGACTACTCTTGAAAATCTGCTTGCACATGTAAACGAGATTCAGGACGACAGAGCAATTCTCCGTTCCATTCACTTCTTTGAAGAGACTTCCCGTGTAGAACGGGCAGCAGAGGCAATTGGTAAGGCAGATTACGAGGAATTTTTGAAGCTGATGGATGAATCCGGAAGATCGTCCTGGGAACTGCTTCAGAACTGCTACTGCATGAAAGACTGCCACGAGCAGAAGATCCCGTTGGTTCTTGCTCTTACCCAGCTGTTCCTGAACAAGATCGGCGGCGGTATCTGCCGAGTACATGGCGGCGGATTTGCCGGTGTTATTGCAGCTGTTGTACCGGAAAATGAAATGGAGAATTATGTAGAATACATTTCCCAGTATGTTGGCAGAGAGAACGTTTATCCAATGGATATCCGCGCAATTGGAGCTGTTCACATTGGATAATGACAATATTCTGAGTTATCTGAACTAAAGGTGACCTTTTTCGCAGCAGCTTTTCGCTATGACAGCCAGTTTAGAACTTTTACAGTCTTTTTGTGTTACCGTATTTGCGTAATATATACATAAAGAATCTGGACATATTTCCTTCTGACGTGCTATATTGAGTCTATCACAGAATTTTCGGAAATAAAGGAAAATACGAAAGAAGGAGAATCAGATGGAAAGATTGATTTTTCATGTTGATGTGAACAGCGCTTTTCTTTCCTGGGAGGCAGCGAGCAGAGTAAAGGCAGGTGAGCCGGATCTGCGGGAAATTCCGTCTGCAGTAGGCGGTGATCCCAGGACACGTACCGGAATCATAGTTGCGAAATCCATTCCTGCCAAGAAATACGGAGTACAGACTGGTGAGCCCGTGGCAATGGCCCTTCGAAAATGCCCGAATCTGGTAGTGGTACCTAGTGATTTTCGCCTTTACACGAAGAATTCCCAGGCATTTAAAGCAATTTGTAAATCTTATGCTCCTGCAATGGAATCCTTTTCTATTGATGAGGTATTTCTGGACATGACTGGAACTTCCCTGATCTACCCGGATCCCATAGCAACAGCCTGTGAGATAAAGGATAAGATTTATCAGGAGCTTGGATTTACAGTAAATGTGGGAATTTCCACCAATAAGCTGCTGGCGAAAATGGCCTCGGACTTCGAGAAGCCAAATAAAGTGCACACCCTTTTCCCGGAAGAAATTCCGGCAAAAATGTGGCCTCTTCCCATCAGAGATCTGTTATTTCTGGGAAAAGCTTCGGAAAAGAAGCTGGTTGATTTCGGTATCCGCACCATAGGGGAACTGGCTCGGGAAAGGGAGTCCACTATTCAGACACTTCTGGGAGAAAAGACCGGACATCAGCTCTTCCAGTACGCCAGAGGCATTGACAATTCTCCGGTTTTGGAAGTGCCTGAGGAGAGTAAAGGCTTCAGCGTGGAGAAGACTTTCAATGATGATATTGTATCTATGGAGCAGATCCAGCCTATTTTATTGGAGCAATGCGATGTGGTAGCCACCAGAATGAGGCGGAAAGGAAAGAAATGTACCTGTATTTCTGTCACCTTCCGCACTCTGGATTTTAAGAATCGTTCCCATCAGATGAAGCTTGGAAGCGCTACGGATGTAACTGATGAAGTCTACGCAAATGCCAGAAAACTGTTCGCAGAGTTCTGGAAGGGGCAGCCATTACGTCTGATCGGAGTGGCACTCACCGGACTTACTGAGGACGGATTCGAACAGATGTCCCTGTTTGAGGACTGTGCGAAAAAGGAACAGCGCCAGAAGCTGGATGCAGCGATGGATGCCATCCGCATGAAATTTGGAAACGACAAGATCACCCGGGCCAGCATTATGAACAGCAATGCAGGAATCGGGCGAAAAGCCAAGGCGCAGATGGAAAACGAAGAAAATGGAAAAGGATTCTAAAAGAAATAGAAAAGAGAACATTGTCATTTCCTTTGCAGGGAAATGCAATGTTCTTTTTTTGCACAGGAAACACTGTTTTGTTCCTTATGTGAAAAAATGTAAAAAACCACTTGACGAAAATACAATTCTAGTGTACTATACAGCTATGACAGTGATACAGAAAGAGAGGTAACCATGGAATATAATTCATCGCTGCCAATTTATCTCCAGGCAGCAAATTCTATAAAGCAGGATATTGTAACAGGCAAGCTGTCTCCTGGTGCGAGGCTTCCATCTGTGCGGGATCTGGCAGTAGAATATACCATTAATCCCAATACAGTCAGCCGCGTATATAAAGAATTGGAGATGGAAGGCGTCTGCTTTACCAGACGCGGGATGGGAACCTTCGTGACAGAAGATCCGGAAAGAGTGCAGCAGCTGAAGGAAGAGATGGCAGGAGCCCTGATCCGGGAATTCCTGGAAGGAATGGAGCAACTTGGTTTTTCCAGAGCTCAGGCAATCGGATTTCTGGAGAAAGAACAGTCGGAATGACGAGGAGTGTATAAAAATGATCTTAGAGAGCAGAGAAGTAACGAAGAAATACGGCAGTAAGACTGCTGTGAATCAGGTATCTTTACAATTGGAGCCAGGCCTTGTATACGCCATGCTTGGCCCCAATGGAAGCGGCAAGACCACCTGGATGAAAATGGTAGCAGGACTTGTAAAGCCTACCAACGGTGAGATCCTTTATCAGGGAACTCCCATTGGAAAAGAGAGTAAAAAAGAAATTGCTTATATGTCCACGGAGCCTTATTTCTACAACTGGATGACAGTTTCAGATGTGGGAAAATATTATGAGGACTTTTTCGAAGATTTTTCCATGGAGAAATACAGACAGATGATTTCCCGCATGGAGCTTACAGAGGACATGAAAGCGAAGAAGCTGTCCTCTGGTATGATGGCCAAGCTGAAAATTGCAGTTACCATGGCAAGGGAGGCTAGGCTGTACTTGCTTGACGAACCGTTGAACGGCATTGACCTTCTTGCAAGAGACCAGATCATGAAGAGCATTCTGGAAGCCATAGATCCAGATGTGACACTGGTAGTTTCCAGTCATCTCGTAGACGAACTGGAACGTGTAGCAGATGCAGCCATTTTTATGAAAGATGGTATTTTGGCAAATCAGTGCATGGTAGAGGAGCTTCGGATTAATCAACACAAATCCGTAGTGGATCTGTACCGTGAAATCTATGGACATGGAGGAGAAGAAGTATGTTAAAGTTGATGAAATATGAGCTTCGGAAAACCGCATTTTCCAAACTGGTTCTGTTGGTGATCACAGCAGTTGCAGAAATTGCATTTTTAATAGGTGTATTTTGGAAAAAGGATAATATTCTGGCAATGGGAATTATTTTCCTGGTCATGTGTACAATATTTGGTGTTATCTACATTGGTATAGAGAGTGTAAATGTTCTCCATCGTGACCTGAATACCAAACAGAGTTATATGTTATTTCTCACACCAAAGAGCAGTTATCAGATTCTGGGAGCCAAGATCCTGGAAAATGGAATTTCCATTATCATGGCAGGCGCATTTTTTGCAGCGCTGGCAGCCATTGATGTGACAGTTGCAACTCTTTACATTGGCGGTCTGAAAGAGATGATCAATCTGGTGAGTTCCTTTATGGAAGTAAACTGGTCCGTGACTTTTACTCCGGCAGAAGCAGCTTTCTATTTCTTTGGTCTTCTGGCAAGCTGGATCGTCTTCATTGTGAATGCTGACCTGTCCGTGATCTTATCCGCCAGTGTCCTTGCAGGCAAAAAAGGCAGCGGCATCGCCGGCTTCCTTATCTTCCTGGTAATATCTTCTGTTATTGGGAAGCTGCTGGATCTCATTCCGGTTCTGAAAAGTATGGAACTTACTTTTGTCCTGTATATTGCAGCATCATTTGCCATTGCGGCAGTGCTGTATGTAATCAGCGGCTGGATCATGGAGAAGAAGCTGAGCGTATAATAGAAAACGCAGGATCAGAAGGTTAGAGCGTCAAAAAAGATCTATTTCAAAACAGGGCATTACCTGCTTCTCGTTGAGGAGTAAGTAATACCCTGTATTTTTTTACTTAATCAGGCGTTTTTTGAATTAGTACTGACCACTCTGGCCGCTCTGTCCTGCGGACATGGATCTTTCCTGCGCCTCGATCATCTTTTTAACCATATAACCACCTACACTACCATTCTGTTTGGAAGTAAGGTTTCCGTTGTATCCGTCTGTAAGCGGCACACCCAGCTCATTTGCAACCTCAAATTTGAAACGATTTAATGCGCCCTTTGCTTCTGGTACAGCTGCTTTGTTAGAAGAAGTATTGTTTGACATAATCATTTTCCTCCTTGGTTAATTGTTGTTTTGTTTGATGTTACATTGCTAGTATGTACTCTGACAATGAAAATACACTGGGAATAAATGGGGTGATCAAAAAAAGACAACAAAAAAAAATATGCCGGATAGCAAAATGTTTTAACTTGACGCTACATTCTCGGTGTAGAAATTCTTATATTGGGAGCATATCTTATTACAAGAACAAAAAATTGCATACACAAAAATAGAGATAGGAAACGGGACTTCGTACTTATAATATGAAATCTCCCTATCCGGAAGAATTTAACAGGCAGGCCATTGGACTTACTGCCAGCTTGCATTTTGCACCGACCCAGAAAGCAGCGGATGCACTGCTGAAAGAGGGTAAGGATCCAGAGCAGATTTTTGTCACAGGAAATACAGGAATTGATGCTTTGCACTATACGGTGCGAAATGATTTTTATCACCCGGAAACAGAATGGGCAAAAGACAGCAGACTGATTGCTGTGACAGCACACAGAAGGGAAAATCTGGGAGAACCCATGCGTGATATGTTCCGGGCTATACGCAAGATCGTGGAGGAATTTACAGATGTGAAGGTTATTTATCCTGTACATTTGAATCCGCAGGTCAGAAAAATCGCGGATGAGGAATTCGGTGGATGTGATAGAATACACCTGATCGAACCACTGGATGTGGTAGAATTTCATAACCTGATGAAAGCCAGTTATCTGATCATGACTGATAGTGGCGGAATTCAGGAAGAAGCTCCGGCATTGGGAAAACCTGTGCTGGTCATGCGAGATACAACAGAACGTCCGGAAGGTGTGGAAGCAGGAACCTTAAAGCTTGCAGGCACGAAAATGGAGGATATTTACAGAGAATGCAGGCAGCTTCTTACAGAACCTGAAATTTACAGAAGGATGAGTGAGGCCAGAAATCCTTATGGTGATGGGACTGCAAGTATCAAAATCAGAAAAATCCTGGAGAATATAGATGCATGAGCATAAACACAATCAATGCAAAAGAAAAGTAAAACATCGAAAGAACGTGATGAAACTTATTATATTTTGCATAACTGTGGGAATTTCACTTATGTTCATTTATTATCAGAACCTGAGAAAAGAAATAGATGCCCGGCAGAAATGGCTGGAAACAGTCTTGACCGGAGAAAAAAAGTGGATTCTTGAAAATCAGGGGCCTGAGGGTGAATTTTACATGAATGGAAGTAAAGCCGGAGATGTTAATCCATACTTTGCATGTATGGCTGCACTGGGGCTTCTGGCAGAAACAAAGAACTGCCCCATTACTGAAACAGAGAAAAAAGCTGTTGGCAGGTATCTGGACTGGCATATCGGGATTTTGCTGGAAACAGATGGAAAAATGGGAATCTACAGGAAAAAGAGTGGGAAACTTATTTATAAAGAAAAGGCTGATTCCGAAGACGGGTATCTTGGTATGTATCTTTTTCTTATGGGAAAATATCTGGAAAAGACAGAAAGTACAGACCTGCCGGAATACTGGAAAAAGGGAATCAGCCTTGCATTAAAAAAGATTCAAAGCCTGATGCAGGATGGAATTACACAGGTCTCAGAAGAAAATACAACAGTTTATCTGATGGATAATCTGGAAGTATGGAAAGGCCTGTACGAATTAGAACATGCAGGACTAAAGGATGTGCAGGCAATCCGTGAAATGCGTAATAAGCTACAGGCACAGATAGAAAAGCTATTCTGGGATGATGCAAATCAAAGATGGAGAATTATTGAAAACAGTAATCTGTATCACCAGAAAGAATTTTATCCGGATGGAGTTGCTCAGATTTATCCGCTGATTTATGAATTTCCGGTAAAAGAGAAGAAAAAGCAAAAGATATTATATAAGCAGTTTACGGAAAGGTTTCAGTGGCAGAAGCTGACTAAAAAAAGAAATGGCTTTTTGTGGGCAATGACAGGAATGGCTGCTGCGCAGATGGGGGATATCAATAACCTTTTGGAAATGATAAGAAATTATGAAGCAGAATACTGTGAGAACCGAAAATATCCGCTATACACAGGCGAAGCAGGATGGATTTGTATGGAATGTGAGAAATTGTATAGTTTATATGAAAGAAAAATAAAAACAGGATTTTTGGTTTGACCGGGCTTCCGGCTTTTTGTAAATTGCTGCAGAATATTAAATATGTACTCTTTAGACAATGACTTCAATTGTCCAGAAAAAAATCAAAGCATTGTTGAAAAAATTCTATTGTTACATGATTACGTAAATGATATACTTAAGTACAAGAAAACCGTGTGAAATTACAGCTTGCTTTTTGCACGGTTTCCTTTAAATTAGATAGTTAGTTTTGCCTAACACGATAAAAATATGACAAATTATAGAATAATAGATATTAGGGAATATAATCAACAAGCTATAGAATAAATACTATATCGCTGAAGATAATTACTTTTGCCAATAAATTTTTTCGAGCATATATGAAAGGAAATTTTATGCTAATAAATATTTTTGAAGGTATACTGATTCCATTTGTTGGAACAACGCTAGGTGCAGCATGCGTGTTTTTTATGAGAAAAACACTTAGCAAGTCAGTGCAACGTGCACTTGCAGGGGTTGCAGCAGGTATAATGGTTGCTGCTTCAATCTGGAGTCTTCTGATTCCGGCAATTAAACAATCTGAGAATATGGGAACTTTATCGTTTGTTCCGGCAGTTGTTGGGTTCTGGATGGGTATATTGTTTTTGCTCGCACTTAATCATTTGATTCCGCATCTTCATGTTGGAAGTGATCAGGCAGAGGGACCGAAAAGCAAACTTGGCCGTACTACGATGATGGTGTTGGCAGTTACATTGCATAACATCCCTGAAGGTATGGCAGTTGGTGTAATGTATGCAGGATTTCTTGCTGAAAATGCACAGATTACAGCAACAAGTGCACTTGCTTTATCACTTGGAATTGCTATCCAGAATTTTCCGGAAGGAGCGATTATATCCATGCCGCTTAGGGCAGAGGGTGAAAGTAAAAGAAAGGCATTTCTGGGAGGTGTACTTTCAGGAGTGGTTGAACCGATTGGAGCAGTAATGACGATTCTTGCTGCACAGCTGGTAATCCCGGCATTACCATATTTACTGAGCTTTGCAGCAGGAGCCATGTTGTATGTCGTGGTTGAAGAACTAATCCCGGAAATGTCTCAGGGACAGCACTCGAATATTGGTACGCTTTTCTTTGCACTTGGATTTAGTTTGATGATGATCCTGGATGTGGCACTGGGGTAAGAGGAATGTTTCTTATGAGAATATTGATTTATGGTGCGGGTGTGATTGGATCCTTGTATGCGACTTTATTTGCAGATGACGGTTATGAATGGCTATGAGGCAACGAAAGCAATCCGCAGAAGTTCCCATGAACTGGCAAAGACGATCCCTATTATTGCCATGACTGCTAATGCATTTAAATATTTTTTTAAATACCCTTTAGGAATAGAAATAAACCTAAAGGGTATTTTCCTCTTAAGCGACATACAAGGGAGGGTTTGGTAGTTTCTATCTTAAGAGGGAAGCTTCCTGGTTGCAGTAAATACATCTATATTTTCCACTGGAGGACAATTTGAAGATGTGCTCGCAGTTTGCTTCCGTACTGGTAATGCAGCGGGGATTTTTGCATTTGATTACATTTTTTAAAGTTCTTGGCGGAACAGGATGATATTTTTTTACCACCTTTCCATCGCGAATTACGATCAAAGTGACTCCATCGTTTAAATAACCAAGGACTTCAAGACGCTCAGGCTCTGTAAGCCCCTCTATTTTAATCAGATCTTTACAGCCGTATTTTTCACTTCTTACGGACTGCAGTAGGGCAATGGACTGCTTCTGGGAATCCAGTTCCAATAGCTTGTAAATATCCATTCCTTTTCCAGCCGGGATATGGTCGATCACAATTCCATTTTGGATAGATTCAATCTTTAACATTACAGCACCGTCCTTCCTGTCAGCGGATCCGGGATTTCAAGCAGCGCCATAATAAGTGCCATACGGATATATTTTCCGTTTTGTACCTGGTCAAAATAAGCGGCTCTTGGATCCTGATCCACATCTGAGGCAATCTCATCCACCCTTGGAAGAGGATGGAGAACCGGCATATCCGGCTGTGCCAGATTCAGCTTCTCGCGGTTTAAAATATAGGTATCCTTTAACCGGACATAATCTTCTTCGTTAAAGAAACGCTCTTTCTGAACCCTTGTCATATAGAGTACGTCCAGTTTGGGAAGTGTTTCCTCCAGGCTGGTAACCTCTTTGTAAAAAGAATGGTTAGGCTTTAAGGTCTCTTCAATTACGTAATCCGGGATTTTAAGCTCTTCCGGGGAGATGAAGTAAAACTCATTTTCTGGATGACGTACCAGACTGTTTACAAGGGAGTGTACGGTTCTTCCAAATTTCAAGTCACCGCAAAAACCAACTGTCAGGTGATCCAGATGACCTTTTCTCTGGCGGATGGTCATAAGGTCGATTAATGTCTGGGTAGGATGATTATGTCCGCCATCCCCGGCATTGATTACCGGCACTGTGGCATACATGGAAGCGCGAAGGGGAGCGCCTTCCTTGGGATGCCGCATTGCAATGATATCTGCATAGCAGCTTACCACCCGGGCAGTATCGGCTACCGTTTCTCCTTTTGTGGCACTGGACTGTTCAGCACCTGCAAAGCCAAGGGATTTTCCGCCAAGGCTTAACATGGCAGATTCAAAGGAAAGACGGGTTCTGGTACTTGGTTCGTAAAAAAGAGTGGCAATCTTTTTCCCATCTGCCACATGGCTGTACACTTCTGGACTTTCTGCAATGCGGTCAGCCAGATCCAGAACTTTTGTAGTTTCTTCAAGGGTAAAATCAAGTGGATCGATCAAATGTCTCATAACCAGGCTCCTTTTGTTAAAAACTGATCCCGTCTGGCTCCGACGGAAATAAACTGGATTTCATGGTTCAGAAGCTGCTCCAGGATACGAATGTAAGCTTTTGCATTCTCCGGAAGCTCTTCATAGGTCCGGCAGCCCGAAATATCGCATTTCCATCCTGGAAGCATTTCTACTACAGAGGTATAACTATCCAGTTCATCCATAGGATCAAAATCGGTTACTATAACACCGTCACGTTTATAGCCTGTGATCACAGGAATCTCTTTCATGGAACTTAAGACATCCATTTTTGTCAACGCGATCTTATCTGCATTCTGGCATTTTAACCCATAGCGGCTGGCTACGGCATCAAAGGGACCTATCCTTCTGGGACGACCGGTGGCAGCACCATATTCACCGCCAGCTTTCCGCAACGCTTCTTCCCAGTCATCGGACATGGCATGTTCTGCCACAAAAGGACCTGCGCCAACACAGGTGGAATACGCTTTTAAAACGCCAATTACGTGATCCAGGGATTTTCCTGGGATTCCGGCACCAATGGGACCATAGACAGAAATGGTAGAGGAACTTGAGGTATAGGGGAAAATACCGTAATCAATGTCCCTCATGGCTCCAAGCTGGGCTTCCAGTACCACCTTTTTGCCCTCTGACACTGCCTGTTCCAGATATTCCCCGGTGTCTGCAATATAGGGACCAAACAGTTCAGCCTGTTCCTCACACCAGGTAAGGAGTGCAGGGTAGGACATTGGCTCCTGATGATAACAGCCTGCAAGCTCCAGGTTCTTTGCCTCCAGCATGGTTTTTAATCTGGCTTTTACGGAATCCTCTTTTAAATGAAGGAGATCTCCCAGGCGAAGTGTTTTTTTACGGTACTTGTCACTGTATGCATAGGCGATTCCACGGCGGGTAGAACCAAAGGCACTTCCTGTCTTTGCAAGTCTGTTTTCTTCTAACTCATCCTGCACCTTATGCCATGGCATGGAGACTGTAGCACGTTTTGAAAGTTTCAGATGATCCGGTGTTACCCGGATTCCTTTTTTCTCTATTTCATGGATTTCCTGGGAAAGATGTTCCAGGTCAACCACCATTCCGTCCCCGAGGACGCACACCACACCTGGATGTAAAATACCAGAGGGGAGAAGATTTAAAACGAATTTGCCCTGGGTGGTTACCACTGTGTGACCTGCATTGTTTCCGCCCTGGTAGCGGACAACCACATCTGCCTGCTCTGCAAGAAGATCGATCACACGTCCTTTTCCTTCATCGCCCCAGTTAATACCGGTTACTGCTGTAAGCATTTGTTCCTCCTTTGAAAACTGGTCGGGCTGCTGTTTTCCTATTACAATAAACCGCTTTTTGCCCTAAAACAGCGTTCTTTTTTGTTCGAGTACATAATACGCTTGACGTAGAAATAAGTAAAAGCTATAATTGATATGGCTGAAATAAATATATGACATGTCAAAAAAAGGAAAAATATTATGGACGTTAATTTCGAGTATTATAAGATCTTTTATTATGTGGCAAAATACCACAACTTTACCAAGGCGGCCCAGGCGTTAAACAACAGTCAGCCTAATATTACCCGGGCCATGAACTGTCTGGAACAGCAGTTAAATACCACTTTATTTATCCGTACCAACCGCGGCGTACAGCTCACTCCGGAGGGAGAACGGCTTTATATCCATGTGCTAAGTGCAATGGAGCAGTTCCAGGCAGCAGAAGAGGAACTGGCCGACAGCTCCGGATTATCCCACGGAAGTGTAGCCATCGGTGCCAGTGAAACTGCCCTCAATATTTTCCTGCTGGATAAATTAAAAAGTTTTCACATGAC
>NZ_JBCPGE010000069.1:0-19531 GCF_040914025.1 Ruminococcus sp. RTP21484sp1_RTP21281st1_A8_RTP21281_210402 | reverse complement strand
GCAAGACTAACTTCCACCCCCAATTCCTAATGTAGAACAAAACAGACTAAAGGTGGAAGTTAGTTTTTCATTTAAGGTTCACAAATTCTTCACAAAATAATTAGCACTCACCTCTTGACAGTGCTAATAATAGGTGCTATATTACAACTAGAACAAAGGAAGGGGATAAAAAGAAAGTAAAAGCGAAAGGCTTTATGAATTCCCTACCACCCGAGTTCCAAGAAACAAGGTAAACAGCATATATAAAAAGGAGAGATGACTTATGTTAATGCCTAGTATTTTTGGAGAGAACTTATTTGATGATTTCTTTAATGATTTTCCATTCTATTATGATGATAAAGCAATGAAAGATACCGAGAAGAAGCTTTATGGCAAGAGAGCCAGCCACGTTATGAAGACTGATATTAAGGAAATGGATAACGGTTATCAGCTGGTAGTTGATCTTCCAGGATTTACCAAAGATGAGATTAAGGCTTCCCTGGAGAATGGCTATCTGACCATCAGCGCTGAGAAAGGTCTGGACAAAGATGAGCAGGAGAAAGAATCCGGTCATTATATCCGCAGGGAGCGTTACGCAGGAGCCTGCAGCAGAAGCTTTTATGTAGGCGAGGATGTTCAGCAGGAGGATATTAAGGCTGAGTTTAAACATGGCATTCTGAAACTGTTTGTTCCGAAGAAAGAAGCGAAACCAGCAGTGGAAGAGAAGAAACACATTGCCATCGAAGGATAACTTTTCCCCCTTCAGAAGCATATTCTGAGAGAATAGCATAATTAAGAAGTAAGATGCCGCAGAATCACGGAAAATGGTGGTTCTGCGGCATCTTTTTTTACATTTGTTCGCTATTTTTCTGTCTTGACAATGCCTGTTGATTTAGCTATAATGGTGAAACTGTGAATATCCTAGTGAATTTGTACCCTTTTGGGTAATGAAATGTCTGCTTTTGCAGGCATTACCAATTATAAAAGTGGACTGTTTGGCGCATGAATGTTATCTGTTGTTGGTATATTTCTGCAGCTTTTTGTTCAGGGCTTTTATAGTAATGGAATTTTCCGGGAGAAACAGCATATAAGAAATGTATGATACGGGGCGACAAGCCGCCGGAATGAAAGGGAGTAAGGCTATAATGGAAGAAAAGAAGAACTTACTAACCTATGCAGGACTTAAAAAACTGGAAGAAGAGCTGCATGATTTAAAGGTAGTAAAAAGAAAAGAAGTAGCAGGTAAGATCAAAGAGGCAAGAGAGCAGGGAGACCTGTCCGAGAATGCAGAGTACGATGCAGCTAAAGATGAGCAGAGAGATATCGAAGCGCGTATTGAAGAAATTGAGAAAATCCTGAAGAACGCTGAGGTTGTAGTTGAGGACGAAGTCGATCTTGACAAGATCAGCGTAGGATGTAAAGTAAAAGTACATGACTTCGAATTTGAGGAAGATATAGAACTGAAGCTGGTTGGCTCCACAGAGGCAAACAGCCTGGAAGGCAAGATTTCTAACGAATCTCCTGTAGGAAAGGCTCTTATGGGCGCACACACAGGTGATATTGTAGAAGTAGAGCTGCCATCCGGTATCATGAAGTACAAAGTGCTGGAAATCCAGCGTAATATTTAAGGAGGCACAAAAGTGGCAGAACAGAAGAATCAGGATCTGAATCAGCTTCTGAAAATCCGCCGTGATAAACTGGCAGAGCTTCAGGCGAATGGCAAGGATCCATTTCAGATAACAAAATTTAATCAGACCCATCATTCACTGGAAGTAAAGAACCTTTATGAGGCACATGAAGCAGAGCTGCTGAAGGATCGCACAGAGCCGGATGTAACAGGTCTTGATGAAGAGCAGGCAAAGGAAGTTCAGAAGAACGACTACGAAGAGAGAAGAAGTATTATGGATGCCAGCCCGATCCATGTGGCAATCGCTGGACGTATGATGTTCAAGAGAGTCATGGGAAAAGCTTCTTTCTGCAATATCCAGGATTTACAGGGAAATATTCAGGTATATGTTGCAAGAGACGCCATCGGAGCAGATTCTTATGCAGACTTTAAGAAATCCGATATCGGCGATATCTTCGGTCTGGAAGGTTTTGCATTCAGAACCAGAACCGGTGAGATTTCTATTCATGCAGAGAAAATGACTCTTTTATCAAAGAGCCTGCAGATCCTTCCGGAGAAATTCCACGGATTGACAGACACAGATATGCGTTATCGTCAGAGATACGTAGACCTGATCATGAACCAGGAGAGCAAGAACGTATTTATCAAGCGCTCTCAGGTCATTAAAGAGATCCGAAACTTCCTTGCTGGCCGTGACTTCATGGAAGTAGAGACTCCAATGCTGGTTTCCAATGCTGGTGGTGCAGCTGCCAGACCATTTGAGACACATTACAATGCACTGAACGAAGATGTTAAGCTTCGTATTTCACTGGAACTTTATCTGAAACGACTGATCGTTGGCGGACTTGAAAGAGTCTACGAGATTGGCCGTGTATTCCGTAATGAGGGTGTTGATACCCGTCACAATCCGGAATTTACACTGATGGAGCTTTACCAGGCATATACAGATTATGAAGGAATGATGGAACTTACGGAATCCATGTTCCGCTATTTGGCAGAGAAGGTTTGCGGTTCCACTAAGATTTCTTACAATGGTATCGAGATTGATCTTGGAAAGCCATTTGAGCGTCTGACCATGAATGATGCGATCAAGAAATATGCAGGAATTGACTTCGACCAGGTGGCAGATGATGAAGCTGCCAAGAAGCTTGCTGCTGAGCATCATATCGAGTATGAGGAGCGTCACAAGAAAGGCGATATTATCAATCTCTTCTTCGAAGAATATTGTGAGAAAGAGCTGATTCAGCCTACATTTATTATGGATCACCCGATCGAGATTTCTCCTCTGACCAAGAAGAAACCTTCTGATCCAAACAAGGTAGAGCGTTTTGAACTTTTCATTAATACATGGGAAATGTGTAACGCATATTCCGAGCTGAATGATCCGATTGATCAGCGCGAGCGTTTCAAGGCGCAGGATGCACTTGCAGATGCTGGTGATGAAGAAGCAAACCATACAGATGAAGATTTCCTGAATGCGCTGGAAATCGGTATGCCGCCGACAGGTGGTATCGGATACGGAATTGACCGTCTTGTTATGCTGCTGACAGACAGCCAGGCCATTCGTGATGTGTTGCTGTTCCCGACAATGAAGTCACAGGGCGCTTCCAAGAACGAAGCAAACAATGCGGCACAGGCAGCACCGGCTGTAAAAGCAGAGGAAAAACCTGCTGAGAAGATTGATTTTTCCAATGTAAAAATCGAACCGCTTTTTGAAGAAAACGTTGACTTTGACACTTTCAGCAAGTCAGATTTTCGAGCCGTAAAGATTGAAGCGTGTGAGGCAGTTCCGAAGAGTAAGAAGCTTTTAAAGTTCACTCTGAATGACGGAACAGACCGTAAACGCACGATTTTAAGCGGTATTCACGAGTATTATGAACCGGAAGAACTGGTAGGAAAAACAGCGATTGCAATCGTAAACCTTCCGCCGAGAAAGATGATGGGCATTGATTCCGAAGGTATGCTGATTTCAGCAGTACACGAGGAAGACGGAAGAGAGGGATTACATTTACTGATGGTAGATGAACATATTCCGGCTGGTGCAAAGCTGTATTAAAAATCCGATAAAGGATTAAAAAATGTAGGCTTTTTGATGTAGAGTACGACAAAGGTACGACAAATAAAACCTCCTTAATGGGCTATAATAAATGATTTTAAATAGTCCATGCAAAATGAAATCAATATTTTTACATTATGAGGACACTTTTCTAAGAGAAATTTTAGAAGAGTGTCTTTTTTGTTACGGTCATGTACAAAAAAACAGGAGGAAATTAAAATGGCAAATAACACAGCGTTAAGAGCAGGTAAAGATACTACTCGCACAATTACTTTCAAAAATAAGGAGCACGAAAAATTTTATTACACCTATCTGCCAAAGTGCAGATATCAGGATGTATACCACAAGGCATTGGTGTATTGTCTTGGAATTGACCGGGATACAAGAGAAAACGCAGAACAGATATACGATTTTAAGACAGGATACGTGAAAACGGAATGCCTGCATGAAGGCTGGCAGACAAGCGGCAGCGTAAGGATTATACGGCTGGCATTTAACCTATATTGTGACGGTACTCCCAGTGTTTATGATTATGAAGGAGACAGTGACAGACAGGTAGATGAATGCAGGGAATATTCGGTCAGTGATTTATTCTGCTGTGGCTATGCAAGGTACTTTTGGGAGGCAGTCAAAATCCGTTATCCGGAGTATTGTTTTTATCGGGATTGGGAGGATTCATATGCTGAAGGTTAGATTACAGGGAACAGTTAAGGATATACAGTGGTTTGGGAAACTTTTGGAACAGCACCCGAAAATCCGGGTGCTTGGAGTATCGAAACCGTTTGCAAATAAAGGAACAAACAAATATTTTCGTGTATACGCAGAAATAGAGAAAAGAGAAAATACCATGCAGTAAAGCATGACAGGAGAAAGGCAGGAAGAAAGTATGTGTAGAGTAATCGCAGTCGCAAACCAAAAAGGTGGTGTCGGAAAGACAACTACCTGTGTGAATTTAGGAATCGGTCTTGCAAGGGAAGGGAAAAAAGTGCTTCTGATTGAAGCAGATGCACAGGGAAGCATGGCGGTCAGTCTTGGGATTCAGGAACCGGACGAGCTGGATGAGACACTGGTCAATATTATGGAAAAACTTATCAATGACAAGGAACCGGAGCCGGGAGAAGGAATTATCCATCATGAAGAAGGGGTGGATTTTATCCCTGCCAATATTGAACTTGCAGGATTGGAGACTTCCCTTGTGAATGTCATGAGTCGGGAAATGGTATTGCGGCAGTATATATGTGGGATAAAAAAACAGTATGATTATATCCTGATTGACTGTATGCCCTCACTTGGTA
The DNA here is from genome assembly GCF_040914025.1 of Ruminococcus sp. RTP21484sp1_RTP21281st1_A8_RTP21281_210402. Classification (NCBI taxonomy): domain Bacteria; kingdom Bacillati; phylum Bacillota; class Clostridia; order Eubacteriales; family Oscillospiraceae; genus Ruminococcus; species Ruminococcus sp. RTP21484sp1_RTP21281st1_A8_RTP21281_210402. The sequence continues at coordinate 14,574 of NZ_JBCPGE010000069.1, read as the reverse complement.
TGATTACCATTAACGCATTGGTGGCGGCTGACAGGGTATTGATTCCGGTAGAAGCGGCTTATCTTCCGGTTAAAGGGTTACAGCAGCTTATTAAGACAATAGGGCGGGTACACAGAAAACTGAATCCGGAGCTTTCTATCATGGGGATTTTGTTCACAAAAGTAGACCGCAGGACAAATTTCGCAAAGGATATTGCGGCTCAGATTCGAGAGGTGTACGGAAACAAAATACATATTTTTGCAAATTGCATACCGATGTCTGTAAGGGCGGCTGAAACTACCGCAGAGGGAAAAAGCATCTATCTCCATGACCCGAAAGGAATTGTGGCAGAGGGCTATCACTATCTGACAGGGGAGGTGTTGGATGATGAAGAGTAAGAGCGCAGAAAAGATAAAGCTGACTTCTTATGATGATTTATTTGGCAGTAGTGAAGTAACGGCAGAAGAGAAGATTGTATCCGTTCCGATTCGTCTTTTTCACACCTTCAAAGACCATCCATTCCGGGTATTGGATGATGAAAAAATGCAGGAGACTGTGGAAAGTGTAAAACGATATGGAATACTGATGCCGGGAATTGTACGTCCGTATGGTGATGGTGAGTATGAGATGGTGGCAGGGCACCGCAGATGGCGGGCGTGTGAACTGGCAGGAATGGAAGAGATGCCAGTAATTATCCGGGAAATGGATGATGATACTGCTACGGTGATAATGGTGGATACGAACATCCAGAGGGAAGATATTCTGCCCAGTGAGAAAGCCCATGCTTATAAAATGAAATATGAAGCCATGAAACATCAGGGAAGCAAGGGAGAGAAGCATACGGCTGATCTGGTAGGAGAAGCTGCTGGCGAAAGCGGAAGGACGGTTCAGCGGTATATCCGTCTATCATTCCTTATTTCCAGATTATTAGACTATGTAGACAATAAAAGACTTTCCATGAAAGCGGGAGAGAAACTTTCTTTTCTGACGGTAGAAGAACAGGAATGGGTGTTAGAGGCAATAGATAATGCAGTTTTGACGGTAACAGATAAACAGGCGGAGTTATTCAAGAATCATAGCAGGGAAAAGACGTTGAATCAGGGAATTATCTATTCTGTTTTATTGCAGAAAAAGGAAGCAGAAACAAAGGTAACTCTTTCGGCAAAGAAGGTACGCTCGTATTTTCCGCCAGCCTATACAAAAGAGCAGGTTGAGGAAGTAATTTATACGCTGTTGGAACAGTGGAGAAAGAAGAAAGGGAAGGAGGAACAGGAAGATGCAGGAGATACAGTTTGATTATTTTCATGGAATGGAAGCGGAACAGTATACCTTTTACCGGATTCCGAAAATTTTATTTACCGCAGAATGCTTCAAAACTATTTCCTGCGAAGCAAAGGTTTTATACGGTCTGTTGCTGGACCGTATGAGCCTGAGTATTAAAAATCGCTGGTTCGATGAAGAGGACAGGGTATACATTATTTTTACTGTGGAAGAAATTGCGGAGCTTATGAACTGTGGCACACAGAAGGCAGTGCGGTTATTAAAGGAACTGGATAGTGAAAAGGGCATTGGCCTGGTGGAAAAAAGGCGGCTTGGATTGGGGAAACCCAACGTGATTTATGTGAAGAATTTTATGGTCAAACAGCCTGAAAAGGAAGAAAAAGAGCCGGAAAAGCCTGTAAATACACAGAATTGTGAAAATCACAATTCAAGAGTTGTGAAAACCACAATTCAGGAATGTCCAAAATCACAATTCAAGAATGATGAAAATCACAATTCTGGAATGATGAAAACCACAATTCAAGAATGTGCAGAATCACAATTCAAGAATGATGAAAATCACAATTCTGGAATAGTGAAAATCACAACTCCTGAATGTCCAAAATCACAATCTAATAATACTGATATTAACAATACTGATTTTAGTGAAAATGAGTATAGTGACATTGAGAGTAGTGAAACTGATTTTAACGAGACAGATAATATCTTATCTAATCTTTCTCATCTATCAGTGAGGAAAACAGCAGGAATGATAGATATGGTGGAAGAGATGGAAGCCTATCGGAAAATTATCAGGGAAAATATTTCGTATGAGTGTTTTGAGGACAGCAGGTATCGACAACAGGAGGAAGTGGATGAACTTGTGGAACTGATGGTAGAGGTTATGGTCATGCCGGATAACAGCACTGTTCGCATTGGCGGAGTGGACAAGCCTGTGGTGATTGTGAAGAACCGCTTTATGAAGGTGGAACATGGGCATATTGAATATGTCGTTGGCTGCCTTGAGAAGAATACCAGCAAGGTAGGAAATATCCGGGCGTATCTTCTGACAACACTCTACAATTCAACCATGACCATAGAAAATTATTACAGAGCAGAAGTGAATCACGATATGTATGGAGGAGGATAAAACGGATGAGAAGAAAAGAATTTTTGGAGAATGTGGCAGTTCCGCTTTTAGGGATAGCTGTGGTAATGTTTATTGTTTATCTGTTTTGTGTGGAAAACGGTGTGTGTGATTACCGGAAATTGTGGATAGTTTCAGGGATTCCCTTTGGCATACAAAAAATGTATTTCTGGATGATTCCAAAAGGGTTTGATATAGGCGGTACTGTTGGAATGTTTGCTTTTAATCTGCTGATAGGAGGAATGATAGGCAGCGTGGTTTTGACATGGCGTTTGCTTATGGTGGGAACATATCTGTTAAAGAGTATTGGATATGGTGGTTTGTGGATAGTGAGAAAAGCATTTAGAACATGATTTCAAAGAGAAAAAACAAAGTATAAAAAATAGAATATAGAGTGTGAAAAGCAGCCAATGCGTAAAAAATATTGGCTGCTTTTTTGCCCTTTTTAAGAAAAACCTTGCGACACGGTGTCGCAAAGTAAAGGAGGATGTGTGTTGGGTAATCGTGCGGAATCGCAGGATTTGATTGACTTAGGAAACCGTATTCGCAAAAGGCGGCAGGAAATTCACTTATCACAGGAAGTATTAGCAGAAAAAACAGGTATCAGCCCCAACACGATCAGCAGGATTGAGGGAGGACAGACAGCAATGTCTATTGAGATATTCAGGAAGCTGGCGGTGATTCTGAAAACCGATGCAGGAACACTATTGGGGGAATGTAAGGAAGAAGAAAACCATCGTCTGTATGATTTGATTTGTCGTGCGAAAAAACTGAAACGGAAAGAACAGAAAATTTTGGAAAAGACAATGGAAGTGTTGATTGAGGGATTTGGTACGGAATTGTAGAAATTCAACAGATATGGTGGGAATATTTAGAAATATCCCCATATCTGATGAGGTAATGGAAAGCCAATGTTGTTAAACTTTAAGTCAGGAAAGAGAACAGATGCGGACAGAAAGGAGGCAGGATATGACAAGGGAAGAGTGCCTTGCATACAGACAAAGATGCCCATATGATGCAATGGGCGATTTCTCTGTTTTTTCGGAGAAAAAGGAAGATAGCAGGGATAATGAAGTGGCTGCTTCACAGCCGGAATTATCAGAACAAAATAAAGCATAAGAAATTTATGTGGCAGTAAAAGGAGTTTCAGGCTCCCGTTAAAAAAAAACGGGTGTGCCGGGAGCTGTCTTTTACTGTTTTTTCGTCTGTGATGTTTTTATTTTCTGCCACCCGGAAGAGGTGGTAGTTATGCTGACATTACAGGAATTAAAACAGATCGTAGATGTCCCATATCCGGGCATGAAAATTCCAACTGCAAAAAAATTAAAAGAATATGGAACGGTCATTGCCAAAAAGAGCATGGGTTGTGAGACAGAAATCTTGGCATTTCAAAATGGCTATGCGTTGTATCAGGTTAGTCGGTTCACTACGGTATTTCCGATTTGTTTTTGTGGGGAATATCAATACAATGCGGAACAGGCGGACTGTATTTCGGAAGAGTTTTTTAATCAAAGGGAGTGGTATATCCGTCTGGTATTGGAAGGAGAAGACCGTTTGAGTCGTAATCAGGAATCGAAAGAACAGGGCTGGACAATCTCATACAGTGATGTTTCGGAAGAATGGGGAATGCTTCAGACAGAAGAAAAGTCTCCATTGGAGATGCTGGTTGGCAGAGAGTCTGTAAATGAAATATTTGAGGTTTTGACGGAACTGCAGAAAAGGGTATTTTACGGATGTTTCTTTCATCAAAAAACACAGAATGAACTGTCAAAAGAATTGGGAATTTCTCCGTCTGCGGTGTCCAGAACCCTGTCAAGGGCGATGAACAGGATGCGGAGATATTATGCAGATGTACGGTCAGGTGGCTGCAATCGAAAAGAGATAAGATAGTGGGAGGAAAGAAGATATGCGTGGAAAGAAGCCGAAAGAACGAAAAAATTATATTTTGCGGACAGAAAACGAAACACTTGTGGAAGTAACCAGGGAGGTTTATCTGGAATGGTATCAGTCCCGGAGAAGGGAAAAATACCAGCAGGAACAGAAACAGAAATACGGTGTTTGCAGTCTTGATGTGGTGCAGGAAGGCAGTTTTGCAAAAACTTCTATATCGCAGGAAGGACAGCCGGAGGAGATGGCAGTACGCAGTGAATGCCTGAAAAAATTGAAGGAGAGTTTAGAACAGTTACCGGAACAGGAGGCATATCTGATTTATCTGTTATTTTTTGAAGAGGTTACAGTGAAAGAAGCGGCACAAATTTGTGGATGTAGCCGTAAAACAATACAGAACAGAAAAAAACGAATTTTGAAGACACTTAAAAATATAATGAAAGAACTTGGAATTGAGGGAGGATGTATTTATTTCAATTAAAATAGTGGAAAATTGTTCTAAAATCATATAAATTTAAAGTTATAGTATCAGTATAAGACAACGTATATGAAATGAAAACAGCTTTGTAAATTGGTGGGAAGAGCTGTCAGTTTACAAAGCTGTTTATGTATCCGAAGTTAGCTTCTATAATTATGATATAGAATACAAGCAGAAGAATGGAAAAATCTTTGGTGAGTAGCAGGTGGTTAAATATTTTTTTGCTTTTTTGGTTTAGGTGTCACCAATTATGTATTATATGTGTGATATATATGAGGAGAAAAAAAGATGAAAAGAAATGCTGATCAGATTTTTAATAAATATTGTAAACTGTTGTATAAAATATCAATTATTATGCTGTGTAGCGAAGAGGATGCTTATGATGCAGTGCAGGAATCATTTTTGAAATATTTAAATACAAAAAAGGACTTTAATGACGAAAGCCATGAAAGAGCATGGCTGACAAGAGTTAATATTAATATTTGTAAAAACATACTCCGTTTCAGAAGGATGCATCCAACGGTAGATTACGAAACTCTTGCACTACATTACCATAAACCTGAAGAAACAGGAATTATGGATACATTGATGACATTAAATGCAAAGGATAAAGAAGTACTAATTCTTTATTATATAGAAGGCTATTCTTGCAAGGAGATTGCTGATATGTTGAAGGTTTCAGAGAGTGCAGTGAAGAAAAAACTAGAACGGGCAAGAAAAAGATTAAAAGAAAAATATGAAAGTGAGGGCAGATAAAATTGGAAAAAAAATTAGAGAATATATCAAAATTAGCAGATGATATTGTGCTGACAGAGCAGAATGAGAGAAAACTCTTTATAGCATACAAAAAGAGAATTGAATCCCAAAGAAGAAAAAAAGTTCTTATGAGAGGATATTATCGTGTAGCAGTAGTTGCATTAGCTATGATGATAATGTTTTCTGTAAATTATTACCTGCAATCTCCTGATTTAGTAGTTTATGCGGCAACTGGGGATAAAATGGTGCAATTAAGACTAAATGAGAGAGTAAACTTGGAAAAACAAAGAACTCCATTGGGATATGGGTATGTTCTGGAAATGAGTGTGGAAGAAGGAAGCAGATATTATACGATAGAAAATGAACAAAACTTGAATGCTGATAATATTTTCAGAAATGGAAATAAGATTTTTTGGATGCCAGATGGAATGAATAGTATAAATTTCAGAGATCAGGACGGGAATGTTATTAAAATACCAGAAACTGACAGTTCAACACTAAATATTGAAGTATGTAATTATGACGGAAAAATGGTCGAAAGAATTACATTGATATTGGAAAGGAGAGATGGACAGTGTAGTGTTGAAATGTTAAAAAAATAATAAAACGGAGGAAGAATATGAAAACAATCAAAAAAATATGGAGCATATTATTAGTATGTGGACTGATTTTGGTGCCGACGATTAGTGTTTCAGCAGCAGAACAGGAGCCGGAAAAGGTTGAAGTTTCATTTTTTAATGAAAATGGCGAGGAAGTTAGCGTATCAGAGGAAATAGCAGATTCTTTTATGGAACAGTTGGATGTTGATAAAGAGGTAAACATTGTCTCAGATAAAAATTTAAGAGCTTCCTGTACGCATATTCCATGCAATCAGGTTAAGACAACTCTTTATGGTCATGCGAAAGTAAGTCCTACTGAATGCTGGGTCTATACCAAAAGAGTTATTATGTGCAAATGCTGTGGCGCTGCTCTAAAGAGTCTTTCTGATTGGCAGTTTGCATATTCACATGCACCACATTAGGAGGAAGAAATATGAGAAAAATTAAGCGTTTATGTGGTTTATTCATTTGTTGTTGTGTTGTAGTAACCAGTTCTGTGACTGCATTTGCGGCAGAGAAAGTTAAAGAGCCCTTTGCAAATTTAGAAGTTGTGACTGACAAAGAAACCATTAATGAAATTGTTTCAGAGAATCCCAGAATTCAAAAGTATTTAGACCAAAACGAAGTATTTGCCGATCTTGAAATTATCACAGATCAGAATGAGATTGAAAAAATCTGGGAAGAAAATCCAGATGTGAAGACACTGATGAAGTCAAAAGAATATTACTATCTCGCATATGTAAAAGGAAATGGTGTTCGTTTAAGAAGCACACCGAGCACTTCCGGAGTAATTAATGGGTTATTGTATGAAACCAGAAAAGATTGGGTTTTGTTAAATGATAATTATTCTTTGAATGAAAACTATATTTGGTGGCAGGTGTCTGACAGCTCAATCGGTTATCCGGGATGGATCGTGAATGACTATATCTATTTAAGTGCTGCCCAAAGTGCAGGAAGAGCAGTTACGGTACCAGAGATTGACTTTGATACATTAAAATTTGTTCAGTAGGTTATTTTCTTTGAAAAAGATAAATATACGTATGCTTAATGTAAAGAATAACAACTGATAATTCTACGATTGGAGGTAGCGATAATGTTCAGATTTAATAAAAACCATATAAAGATGGATATGAAAAAAATTAGAAAAGTAATGAGCATATTTTTGGCTTGTTGTTTGTTGTTGTCGATAAATTTTGAAACAGTATTTGCTTCCGACATAGAGACAAATACGAATGCTGATATAATGTCTCTCGATGGACCTTCTACGACATTTGATGGACGTCTGTTTTTGGATGAAAACGGTAACTATTCAGGGCAACTTCGTAGTGGCTTTACAACGGTAACATGTGTCCTGAGTGGAAGAACTGGTGGAATTCCTACCTTATATACGATTTATATTCGTTGGCAAGGTTCTAATGCGGTTCAAGCGTTAAGGGCTGATAACCTATATATTGTAGGTGATTCACAATATTATAGTAAAGGTTTTCTTATTGATGGATTATCTGCAACACAAGGATATCGTTCAATAGGTACTTGCGTGATTCCTGACACTGAAGAAAGTGTATATATTTCAACAAATAATCTCCGATGCTATTTTTACAACGAAGATTATTGGATTAAATTTAATGAAATAGGTGGATGGGTTGATGTGTAAAAAAGTTTTAATAAATCCAGAGACAGAATCGTTTATAAATGACTTAAAACGAGAATATAATAACAGCATTGTAAAACCGTATAAGAAAACAAGAGATGTTCTTGAAATTCTTATGAAAAAATTTGTTTTATATCAAAAAGTATCCATACAAAAGATGGACGCTATAACACGTGCCACGTTGGAAACTTTACCAATTAAAAATTTAAATGTGTCAGATATTTATATAGTTAAAGACAATGAAATAAGCCATAGTTTCTATTTGTATTTTCATAGCAGATATGCATTAGAACCTTTTCTTTGTGTTGTGTATGATAATGATACGGATAGACTATATAGTAATTGTGCCATGCTTGAAATGTATATTACGATTCTTCATGGAATAGATGTTGGTGAAATAGAAACTGATTCTATAAAATACCATAATTATCTTAATACGTTATATTCATATAATGAATGTAAAAAAGAGACTGAATACTAAAGAATGTACATTGGTAGACACATTTAAGGAAAGTAGAGGTATATTGGTTGATTCTACATATCTTGATTGGGCTAATTAAAAATTAATGTGAATAATGATTACGGGAGAGAATTGTTTTTTATGCAGTTCTCTCCCGTTTTTTGTATCAAATACGCTAGTGTTGTTTTAACAATTCTCTTTAATAATGCTGGTGTTTGTTGCGATAGAAAACACACTGACAATTCTTTGAAATCCATATAACAAAAAATTTCTATAAACGGTCAATTTTTACCCTCTCCAGCCTGCGATTAGTGAGAGGGTATTTTCTTATTTCAAAAATCCCTTTATATGTACCTTGATAATTTCATAGCCTGCCTGAATAGATACCCGGCATGGAGTGGGCATTCTGCCCACCCTTTCGGAGAAAACGCTGCGGAAAGAAAACCGGAGCAGGGAACGGGTTCAGGATGAGAACAGGAAAAACGCTCAATAAAAAAACAGTCCGGTTACGGGCTGTATAACAGTAGATACCATGCAGGGAAGTTCCCTGTATTCATGTACTGTTATGGGCAGTACAAGTAAAAAAGGAGGTAAAGAGATATGGGAACTTAGGAAAAATTTTTGAAACAGGACAGTATTAGAATGGCAAAAAACAAAGAAAGAGAGGTACTTAGCGAATGAAAGGGAAATCAAAGAGAATCGTATCGGGATTTCTCTCGGCATTGACAATCATTTCTTCTATTATGCAGCCAGTTACCACTTATGCGGCAGAAGCGGAGCCAGCGGCTTACGAAGCAGAATATCCTGACATGGAAAAAGTAAAGGGTGCCCTTGCTGAAGATGAGATTGTAACGGCGGAAGATTATGAAGTAGAAGCAGGAACGGGTTTTGACGTGAAAAGTGATTTCTCAGGAATGAAGATTCATCCGGAAAAAGTAAAGGTCACGTACCACGAGGCAAAGAACCAGAATGGACAGGCATTTGATGGAAATAAAGCAGATACGTATCATGCAGTGTATTTTGTAGAGCCTGTCAGTGGTCATCCGTCTTATCATGTGCAAAGAAATATTGTGGTAAGAGAGCCGTCAGCGGAAATCCATAAAGAGAAAAATGCACAGGATTCTGACGGAAATGATCAGACCGGGGGAGAGGATGCAGAGGAAGGCGAGACGGACTCGCATAAGAAAAAACTTTCGGAAACAGAACTGAATCAGGCATTAGAAGCATTAAAAGGGCAGGACACTTATGATGAGGAAAGTGGCCTGAAACTTTTAGATGTTATGGAACAGTTTAAAAACCATATGATTGCAGGGAATGTGGACCTTTTGGCATTGGAGGAAGGAGAAACGGTTACTTTTACTGCATACAATCCTAAAATGCTGCGTTCATCACAGGTAGAGGTAAGTTCCGGCGGCTGGTATTATTATGCAGACTATGGTCTGGGTTCCTACCTGACTTGTCCGTTTACCGTAAAGTTTGGAAGCGTGACGGCAACCGCATACTGCATCCAGCCGTCAAAGCCGGGACCGGGCAGCGGAGTATATGAAATTACAAAACTGGGAGACGGCAAAGAATTGTCCAAAGTGTGTTATTATGGGACAAATGCAAGCGGAGAGGATTGTTTTTTTGATAAGAAATATCCCGATTTTTCAGCCGGAAAAAGATTTGTCGTGACACATCTTGCGGCATCCTATGCAGAGGGAAGTGAAGATGCTTTTTATGGGGCGAATGATACCGGAATCGCATTGGCAAAAGAATTATATAGTTATGCGGTCAGCCAGCCGGAAATCCCGGATGCGGCTATGGCATTTTCAGATGACAAAGTAACTGCTTATGTAGATGGAAATATCCAGAGAACAAAAGAAGTAACGTTTCAGGCAGACAGCAGACAGTCCATTACCATGAAACTGCCAAAGGGCGTAAAGTTTCATAACGTATCCACAGGAAAAATCAGCAATGCAGGGGCAGATGTTGTAGTAAAAGGAGGTACAACGTTTTTTCTTTCAGCGCCGTTGACCCAGACGGAAGATGTGGGACAAAACTGGTCTGCAAAGATGAAAGGAAGCATAACAAAGGATTATTCTGCTTATAAAATTACCACAGGTTCCGATACGCAAAATCTGGCACTGGTTTTTGGAGAGGGAATAGAGGAAGAAACTACGGCTTCTTTTCAGGTTACATGGCTGGAACTTGCAAAAGTTCAGGTTGTAAAAGTAGATTCTGAAAAAGAGGATGCGAAACTGTCCGGTGCAGTGTTCGGCATTTATAAAGATAAAAACTGTACACAGCTTATCAAGGAGATGCCAAAGACAGATAAGAACGGTACGGCCTCTGTGGAAATTGTGAAAACACAAGATACGGTATATTTAAAAGAGATTACGGCACCAACCGGGTATCGTATCAATACATCCGCATATAATGTGAAACTTGTAGCAAATCAGTCTACTTCTGTAACTGTTCCGGATAAAGAACAGCTTGGAGAGCTCACTGTATATAAAGAGGGACAGGTATTGACGGGTGCAGATTTAAGCGAGAAAGGCATTGTGTTCCGCTATGAGAAACGCCGACAAAAAGGTGCTGTTTATTCTGTATATGCAGGAGAGGATATAATGACCGCTTATGGGGCACAGGTATATAAGAAAGGCGAGCTGGTAAAAGAGCATCTGGTAACGGGAGATAACGGTGCGGCAGTATTAAAAAATCTCCATCTCGGAACTTATATTGTGAAGGAAATGCAGGCACCAGAAAACTTTTATAACGCAAAAGAAGAAAAGACAGTGACGTTATCTTATGCAGGGCAGAATGCAGAAGCGGTATTTTCAGAGACTACTTTTATCAATGACAGACAGAAAGCAAAAGTATCCGTGGTAAAGAAAGATAAGGATACAGAAAAACCTTTGGATGGCGGTATTTTCGGTTTGTATGCCGGAAATGATATTGTAAACGCAGACGGCATTGTGGTTGTGAAGAAAGGTTCTCTGATTGAAAAGGCAGTCACAGGTGAGGATGGGACAGCGATATTTACAGCGGATCTTCCGATTGGAAATTCTTACTATGTAAAAGAAGAACAGGCTCCGTCCGGGTATCAGAGAAATAAAGAAGATATATATTCTTTTAAATTTTCATATACCAATGACAGCGAAGCTGACGTTTCTTTCTCCCATACATTTGTAAATGAACGTGTGACAGCAAAGATTTTCCTGAAGAAAAAAGATGCAGAAACAAACAAAGCAGAACCGCAGGGCGATGCCACATTGGAAAAAGCAGTATATGGTTTGTATGCACGTGAAGATATCGTACATCCGGATGGGGCAACAGGTGTGATTTATAAAGCCGGGGATAAGGTGGCATCACTGACAACCAATGAAAAAGGGGAAGCAGTTGCAGAAAACCTGTATCTCGGTAAATATTTTGTGAAAGAAATTACACCGCCGACAGGTTATCTGACAGATAAAAATGAATATGATCTTGTCTGTGATTATGAAGGGGATTTAGTGGCTGTGGTGGAACGAAGCTGTACATCCTTAGAGCAGGTCAAGAAGCAGCCGTTCCAGATTATTAAGGCTGCAAATAACGGGAATACCGATGCAGCACTTCTTGAAGGCGCAGGATTTACTGCTTATCTGGTATCTTCTTTAACTGTGAAAGAAGATGGAACTTATGACTTTGATTCCGTTACTCCGGTGGTACTTGGAGAAAATGGGGCAACTGAAATCTTTACCGATAAAAAAGGCTATGCAGTATCCATTCCACTTCCATATGGAACTTATGTGGTAAGAGAGACAACGACACCGCATAATTATAAACCAGTGGATGATTTTATTGTAAGAATCACAGAGCATAAGCCGACAGAGCCGCAGGTATGGCGTGTGCTTTTGGATGATGAGTTTTCTGCCAAATTGAAAATCACGAAACAGGACGATGAAACAAAGAAAACAGTGCTGGCTGCTGGAACAGAATTTAAGATTTACGATATGGATAATGAGAAATATGTAGAACAGGTAACGACCTATCCGACTACTATTGTACATAAATCCTATTTTACCGATGCTGATGGATATTTAATCCTTCCGCAGAATTTGAAAATCGGTCATTATCGTATTGAAGAAGTGACAGCGCCCGATGGATATACCATCAACAAGAATTATGCGGAAATTAAAGTAGATAGCGATACTCTGTATCAGATTGAACCGGTTTCAGGAGATGCCATTATCGAAGTGGTTTATGAAAATCATCCGGTAAAAGGGGAACTTACAGTAGTGAAAAAAGGTGAAGTTCTGAAAGACTACGGAAAGGACTTCAAATATGAGATGGAAAACCTTGCCGGAGCAGTCTTTGCAATCTACGCTGCAGAAGATATTTATACTGCAGATTTTCAGAAAGACGATGCCGGAAACCGTATTTTAGAGTATGCCAAAGATACTTTGGTGGCAGAGCTTACAACAGATGAAACAGGAAGTGCCACAATCAAAAATCTTCCACTTGGAAATTACAGGGTTGTAGAAAAAACAGCACCGGATGGTTTTGTACATAACAAAGCAGAGCAGAATGTGCAGTTTGTCTATGTGGATCAGGATACTCCTGCCGTGGTGGAAAGCGTAGAGTTCATCAATGAGCGTCAGAAAGTGGAAATTTCCGTGGAAAAACAGGATGCGGAAAATGGCAGCACCATCGCCGGAGCAGAGTTTGGTTTATATGCAAAAGAAGACATCAAAGCCGGGGGAAAAGTGATTGTGAAAGCAGATGAGCAGCTTTGTACAGCCGTCACAGGCGAAGATGGAACAGCAATTTTTGAACAGAATTTACCATTTGGAAGCTACTATATCAAAGAATTACAGGCACCGGACGGATTTGTTTCTTCTGATGAGATTATCGAAGTGACTGTTTCTTATCAGGGTCAGGATGTAGAAGTTGTCCGCCTGAAAGAAATCTTTAAGAATCAGCCTACAACGGTTGAGTTTAGAAAATCTGACCTTACCACAGGCGTGGAACTGGATGGTGCAACTCTAACGGTTCTTGATAAAGATGGAAATGAAATTGATAAATGGACTTCCGTAAAAGGGGAACCGCATATCATCAAACGTCTGCATGTCGGGGAAACCTATATCCTGCGTGAAGAATTTGCGCCATATGGCTACTTAAAAGCAGAAGAAGTGGAATTTACAATCACGGATACTGCAGAGATTCAGAAAGTGGAAATGAAGGATGACGTTCCGATTGGACGTATCATCATCAACAAAAAAGGTGAATTCTTAAGTGAAGTGAGCTGGAATGACATGGTTGCAGGAGCAATGGATTCCATCTGGGGTTATGTGACAGGCTCTTTGAAAGACGTTACCTTTGAAATTTATGCCAGAGAAGATATTAAAGCCGCTGACGGAGAAAGTGATGATTATTACAAAAAGGATGAACTGGTAGCAACCATCAAAACCGATGAACTTGGCATTGCAAGAACCGATGACCTGCCGCTTGGAAAATACTATGTGGTAGAAAAAGAAACAGCCGATGGTTTTGTGTTGGACGGAGAGCCGAGAGACATTGATCTGACTTATCGTGATCAGGATACTCCGGTGGTAACTTTCGATTCTGAATGGCAGAACAGCCGTCAGAAAGCAAAAGTGATCGTAACCAAAAAAGAGAAAGATTCTGACCGTGTGCTGGAGGGCGGCGTATTTGCCCTTTGTGCCAAAGAAGATATTAAGAATACTGACGGTGATGTGCTTGTAAAAGCAGATACCATTATGGAGCAGAAAGCGACTGACAAGGATGGAAAAATCTTCTTTACTGCAGATCTTCCGGTAGGTGGCAGCTTCTATGTGAAGGAAGTAAAAGCACCTGCAGGTTTTGTTACGACAGAAGAAGTAAAAGAATTTACTTTCGAGTATGCTGGAGCGGATGTGCCGGAAGTTACTTTTGAGCACACCTTTGAAAATGAGGCAACTATCTTTGAAATCACAAAATCTGACCTTACCACAGGAGAAGAGTTACCGGGTGCAAAACTGGAAGTAACCGATCAGGACGGAACTGTGGTAGATGAGTGGACATCCGGTACGGAGCCGCACATTATCAAAGAACTGGAAGTCGGCAAAGAATATACTCTGACAGAAACACTTCCGGCAGATGGTTATGTGACAGCGGAAAGTATTACGTTCACTGTTGAAAATACTGCAGAAGTTCAGAAAGTGGAAATGAAAGACGATGTGACAAAGGTTGAGATTTCCAAAACGGATATTTCGGGGAAAGAATTGCCGGGGGCAAAAATGACGGTGCTTGATAAAGATGGAAATGCGGTGGAAAGCTGGACTTCTACAGACAAGCCGCATTATATGGAAAAACTTCCGATTGGAGATTATATAC
>NZ_JBCPGE010000068.1:0-20093 GCF_040914025.1 Ruminococcus sp. RTP21484sp1_RTP21281st1_A8_RTP21281_210402 | reverse complement strand
CTTGTCGTCGTGCCCGCCTCCGTGCGGGCATTTTTCAATTCAAGAGAGCGCCACAGGCGGTCTTTCCTATAAAGTAAGAAAGGCTATGCAATTCACAGCCCTCAAACGAAGCGAACTGCTTTTTTATAATCTCAATGGCAGAGTCTATTTCTGCTTTTGAATAAACGGAAGATGCTCCATAATCAATTTCCACTTTTGATGTATCGCCGTTCTTTCCGCATCCGGCAAATAGAAGAACCAGCACAATGCAAAGCATTACGGTTATAATCTTTTTCATAGTGAATACCTCCAAATACCGTTTTTTCGTTCTCTGCGACTTCCCGATAAACGGGAAGTTAATTGATACTATCATAAAATCTTTGCAACACGATTGCCAACTCTTCCGGAGCTTCTATGTTTGCTTCATGACCTGTTTTCATAAGTTCATGGAAGTTGGAATTGTTCAAATAATGAGAAAGTTTTTTTGAAGTTTTTTTGTTTGCATTGTCCTTCTCTCCACAAACGATTAATACCGGACAAGACACCTTATGAAGTGAGTCGCTGAAATCTAATTCAGCCATCGTACCACATAGGTTAATAACATCTGCTTTTTTGAAGCCCATTTTATTGAATGCCGAATTCGGCATAAGATGAAACAACATATTCTGAACTTTTAATAATTTTTTTGGCATTTTATATTGTGCTGCAATTAATACGAGTGCCTTTACTTTATCCGGGTGGTCTATCGCATAATTAAGTGTCAAAACAGCTCCCAGAGAAAGCCCACATAAAACAATTTCTTCGTTCTCCTTGTCGCATTCTGATGAGAATGCTGAATATAATTCCTTATATGTAGCAGCTTTCCCTTCTAACATCTCTGATAAACTCAAACTGCGACTGCTTTTCGATACTTTCGTTTCTTTTATTACTCTATTCCAACTGTCTGGTTTTTGCCCTAGTCCATGCAAATATAAATACTTCATATATTGTCACCCTTCAAATTTATATTTCACGCTTTCTATCACTTTATATGTCTGTATCTGAAATATTCAGCCACAAACTTTATCGGGGATAGGCACCTGTGCCGCAAGGGGAAACTCCCCTTGTACGAAATCTCTGATTTCGCTGTATTTCCCGGATTGAGATTTCTCAAAACCGGGAGCAGCACCGCAGGTCGCACAATACAGGCAGATGGAATTGCCTGTATAGAAGTGCGCTCTTAGCTTTGCTAAGAGAATTATACTTCTGTTTCACCGCATATTTTTTTAAGTGCCACAAGAGAGAAAGTATCTTTTATCAAATGTTTTATTTCTCTCGCATTTGACTGAGTAACTGCACCTTTCTTTATTTTGTCAAATAGCTCTCTATCTTCAATATCATAATCTTCCTTCAGTCTTTCTATTTCCCTCTCTGCAATTTTTTCTTTTGCTATACCTGACAAATCATTAAATTTAATAATTGAATCAAAACGGTTATATATCGGCAATCCTAAATGTTCTTTTATCTCATCAATTGTTTTATAATTTGAAGTACACATAATAATTGCCTTATTTACTACAACTTTATAATTATGATCTTCATAAATTCCTTCATCAAATAATTGATAAAATGCACTATGGAATATAGATAATGCTTTATCAAACTCATCAAACAGCAATACATTAGTTTCTCTAGCCAAAAGATCTTGCGCAAAACTTTTTTCGTTATATCTTCCACCAAAAATATAATTGGCTGACTCATTATTCTGATACATAGAAAATTGTTTTCTTAATAATTTTCCACCCATCAATTCTGCCATATATTGTGCGGATTCTGTCTTTCCAAGTCCTGAATCTCCATATAACAATATTACAACCGGCTTGCTTTGTTTACCATCTACCAGAGGATATATTGCTTGAAGCAATTTCTTTTTTGATTTTTCCTGTCCAATTACCCTTTCACTATATTGTCTATTAAATGTTTGTATCATTTCTTTTGAAACTTCCAAATATGGCTGTTGCGTTTCATGAATAATACTTTTATCAAATGTTCGGTATATCTGCTCTCGAATATTTTTCGGTGGATTTTGAATGTACATATTTGTTATGGACATTTGGAAAATAAAATTTATAAAGTTTATAATTACATGTTCCTGAACACTACAGTACTCATCAGCATGAATAACAAAATCTTGAACTCTCGGTTTCTTCTTTTTCTTAGACTTTGGTTCTGGCTGCCCTGGAATGTTAACAAACACATCCATTTTTTTATTACCATCATCAAGTTTCGCTGCCATTTCACTAAGATTTCTTGCACTTTTCGGAACAATCTTTTCAAAAGCTGAATCAGATCCTACAAAAATTTCAATCTTCTTCACGTACCACACCTGCCAATACTATGTCATAAACATCTAATTCTTTTTCTTCTTCATCAGCAGACTTTTCTCCCTCAACAATTTCTTCTGCTGTAGTCTTGTCTTCTGCTGGTTGAAAATCAAACTCTTTATCAATCGATAAATGATTTTCGCCACAACTTCCAACCTTTATTCCGAAATATGTCAGCTTCATTTTGCTTAAATCGACAAGGTTATAATTGTTTTTAAATGCTTGAAGGTTAAATCTCAATACGCTTTTCCGCTCTTTCTCTGTCTTTAAAAGCATGTCATAATAACCCCGCTCACCTAATATTGCCTCATTTAATTTTTCCATATCTATTGGCATTTCTTCTTTAGGCACAATTGTTAAATATGAACTGAGCATTTTATATAATGTCACAGAATTTTCCGGAGCATAAACACCACTATTCTCAAATTTTTTTACGTGTTCATCTTTCGATGCTGCCTGTATATAATCTGTAAGCAACGTATTTTTTATTGTTTTATCAAAAGCGCTGGTCAGCTCAGCGGAAGCACTGGCATCAACTTTTCCCTGAAATGTTGCTTTAATATAATTCAAAATATTAAAGCCGCTTTTTGCCTGAGCTTCAATTTCAGCAACTATTTTAGCTATTTTTTCTTTATTCTCCTGTGTTGACCAATCAAGTCGTCCTCCATTTGTAACATCAACATAATCTTGTGCAGCAGCTTCATCAAAATATACTATTTTTAGAAACTCTATTTTCTCAGTGTTTTTATTTTTCAACTTTTCTGCTCCTTACTATTTCTGTTCCTCACACAATTTCTGATATCTTTTCATAAGTTCTGCAACACAGGCAGCTTCGCTTTTATAGGCTTCACTGCCTTTTGTAAATCCATATGCCTGCATGACAGCCATGTCATTCTGTTGGTGAGCCTTTCGTAATTCTGGCGGCATGGTCAGTTCATCATATAACGTTGCAAGGCTACTATTTAGATACAAAGCTCTTGCATCCAAAATGCCTTGAGCTGTTTTCTCAATTTTCTGTCTTTGTTGCTCTGTAGGTGATGGCCATGGAAAATTGTTATAGACAATATCCTTTGAGTAACTGTAATCACTTTTTAAACGCATACACGTCACACGCATCCATGCCATATGAATATTGGAGATAATTATTCCAAAATCGTATAATGACGCATCTGGTATAACTTGAACTCTATCGGTTACAATTGTTCCTGCTTTGATAAAGCCCATAGGTACATAGCGTCTTGCCTGCGACGATACTCTTGGAACAATAATAAAATCCTTATCAACAGGCTGTGTCCTCTGTGCAAAAAGAGTTGGCGTATCAGCAAATTTTCTTATACCTGCCGCAACGCTATTTTCTCTGACTTCTTTGCACTTTCTAATTCGTTCCATAATCATCGGGCACTTTTTAAGTTCTTCTGGATCTGCTCCCACGAGCCACAAACACCATCGCCTATTTCCTTTGATATATTCTGATGCGCCTAAAAGAGGATGAACATATTTTTTAGCTTTCGGATCTTTCATAAGAAAATCTTCCAGATCTTCATCTTCAATAATCAAATTTCCACCATCTGCTGGTTTATTGCCGTATATCATCTTAGGAATGTCGCACAAAGGTTTATTCCGGCTACGTACTAATATATCATCTCCATTCATCAGATAACGATTTATATTTTCTGCCACTGTAGTTCTGCCATTATCGTACAAATATTTGGTTGAACGTGAGAATTTTGCAAATCCAATAATTACGCAATGTACATGGGCTTTTACACTGGCTTCACTGTCCCATACAAACGTTCTGTACGCAAAGTTAATAATATCATCCTGCATAAAGTCCCAAAATCTGGATACTGTTTCACCTTGAACAATTGAATTTGTTGATACAAAAGCAACTTCTATTTTTGTTCCCCGAATATAATCTGATGCTTTTTTATACCAGGCACAAACAAAATCAAGATTCTTTACCCCTGGAAAAATATTTTGCATATCTTGTTTCTGCTCAGCTGTCATAAAAGTAAATCCATGAAATGGTGGATTCCCCATAATATACGACACCTGATATTTTGGTACAATGCTCTCCCAGTCAATCTGTAATGAATTACCTTCTACAATAAACGCATTTGTCGTCAACGGCAGAAAATCCAGATTCATGTGAACGATGTCTTCCGTCTCTTTCATCATCTGTGATTCCGCAATCCATAACGCTGTCTTTGCAACTGTGACAGCAAAATCATTGATCTCAATTCCATAAAACTGATCAATAGAAACATGGATTGGTGAGGATTCATCAAATCCAAAAGTAATCTGTCCTCTCTGCAATTCTTTTATGACTTCATTCTCCAATCGACGGATACTGATGTATGTCTCTGTAAGGAAATTTCCACTTCCAGATGCCGGATCAAGCCACTGGAGATTTGCCAGCTTCGTCTGGAAATCCCTCAGTTTTTTATCTTTTGTTCTCTGAACCGTTATCTGCTAAATTTCTTTCAATTCATTTTTCAGTTCGTCCAGAAACAGCGGATCAATGACTTTATGAATATTTTCAATGCTGGTGTAGTGCATACCGCCGGAGCGTCTTGTCTCAGGATTCAGCGTACTCTCAAATACCGCACCAAATATAGTTGGACTGATTTCTGACCAGTCAAAATCTGCTGAAGCTTTTTCCAGCAAAAGATTTCTGATTTCATCCGTAAACTGTGGAATTTCAATATCCTCATTTGCAAACAGCCCACCATTTACATATGGGAACTGTGCCAGAGATTCTTCCATGTATGGATCTCTGTCTTCTGGTTTTGTATCAAGCACCTGAAACAGCTCAATCACAGCTTTTCTCATGTGCTTTGTATCAAATTCTTCCAGATAATCATGGAACATGCCATGCTGTCCAAAAATGCCGGCATCCTCTGCATACAGGCAGAATACTATTCTGACACAAAGGATATTCAGACTTTTCATTGCACGCTCTGTTGTCGGATCAACATATTGTTTTGCCAGTGCATCATACAATAATCCTACAATCTCACCCGCAGCAATAGAAACTTCCATTTCCCTCTGAAGATTTGTGTTTCCCTCGTCCACAAGGAACTGTAACCGATAATATTCTTTTTCCAGATCTTCCAACCGGATAATCTCCGGATCGCCACCCGGTTTTTCCATGTCATAAATATAGAATGACTGGAAATTGCTGGTCACAATCCATCTTGGTCTTTTTGAATAAGGCAATTCAGAAGAATATCTTTTTGCCTGTTCAAATGGTGTCAGCATAGAGCCGTCGGACTGCCGGATAGCAGCCGTCAGGCTCTTATTGATACTTTTCTGTTCAATCATGACATGAGTTTTCTCAATATACCCATCAATAAAACTGGTGTGGTCAAGGTGTACCTGATCCTCAAAAGAAATAAACTGTGATATTTCCGTTACACCAAATACCGTTGTCAGAAGCTCCACCCAAAAGATCTGACTGTCGCCTTTTTCATATCCACGGTCTTTCCAGTTTTTCGCAAATGCTTTCGCCGCTGCTCTTTGCTGTGTATCTGTCATTGCAGCAACCTCCTGTTACTCATCATCTGTAAATTCCATCATCTCATCAACAGTACAGTCCAGCTTCTTGCAGATCTTCTCAATCGTCTCCATTGATACATACTGGTTTTTTCCCATCCTGGCAAGAATGTTTCCGCTGATCCCGGTGAGGTACTGCATCTCTATCCGCTTCATATTTTTATCTATGAGCATTTTCCATAATCTGTTATAACTTACGCCCATAAGCTACCTCCATATTTCTCATTCAAATATATTTTGATTATATCACGTTTTCGTTAGGTTGAATACTCGCAATTTTTGATTTCTTCTGTAAAATGGAAAAGAGAATGCCCCGGCAAAGAGCAGCCTCTCCAACCATTTATTCCGGTTTAGTCAAATGGAATCTCACCTTCCGGTACTTCCATAAATCCGTCCTTATCTGTTTTCTGTGTTTCTGACAAATCTGCACCGGCACCGTTATCCTTGTTCTGAGCAAATTCATGTTCTTCGACGATCACATCTGTGGTGTAAATTGTTTTCCCGTCCTTGTCCTTATAATTACCGGTGCTGATACGACCGCCGATCACAATTCTCGTTCCCTTGTGAAGATATTTCTGTACAAACTCTGCACTCTTTCCAAATGTGACACAGGAGATAAAATCTGCTTCCTGTTCTCCGTCACGTTTATATCTTCTATTTACCGCAAGTGTATATCTTGCTACTGCCATATCATTATCTTTTCCGGCATATTTGATCTCTGGGTTCTTTGTCAGTCTTCCCATTAAAATCACTTTATTCATAATCGTTATCGTCCTTTCCGCAGCTACGCTTCCATTGCATATTCTTCATCATCTGGTTCATTGTCTGGCATAAACATTGTACATGCTTCCGGTGGATTGATATCATCCGGCGAAAACATTTTCTGAATCATTTCATATATGATCGGATACTAATATGCAATTTCTTCTCTTGCGAGGAATCTACATACCTTGTAAAGATTCTTTTTCATCTCTGCATCCGTTGCAAGCATGGCAGCCAGATGGATTCTCTCCCTTGTACAGTTCAGATTCGGGCATCCAAACCAGTGGATTATCTGCATTTCTTTCATTTTCAGTTCTGTCATAAACTGCTCCTTTCCGGGCATTTCGCCCTGTAAACATTGTTTTCAGTTTCATCCGTCCGGCGGTCTGGCGTGCGTTTCCCTTTTATCTGCAGTCGTCTCAGACTGCCTCTGCCTGCATCAGCAGGTCACTGACCATAAGGCTTTGGTCAGCCGCCCATCATCGGGAGTGTCATTATGATTCCGCTCACTCTCTGAAAAAGAAAGGTCATGGCAGAACTCCTGGTAGACTTCCAGGGTGCACTTATCGGTTGTCAAGGTTCAGCGAAGGAACATTCCAAAACGTCCTCTGATTACTAAAGTCAAATGACTTGGCATGATGCAAAAAATTCGTGATATTTTTTTGCATTTTTATCATTTTTTCTTTTACTTTTGTTAGTCCCTTCACTTACTCTGTACTGGGGCAGGCAAAAGAGGACATACTTAGGTAAAAAATTTTTAAAATAATTGTTCCTCTACCTATAAAGCCTGAGAAACGGTATTTACCAACCCCCTTTTGCAAGTTTTTTTGCATAAATGAAATATTCCCTCACTAATAGCAAGTTTCAGATGGTGTTTGGACGGTGCTTTCGCAGAAAAATTTATTTTTCCTACTAATCACACGTGGGAACTTGAAGAATGTCAGATGATTTTTTACTTTTCTTTTATATTTTGTGCAAAATTCCTATGACATCGAACTTCAATACCTGATAAAATAAATATGACATAAAATGTCGCTTATCCATTGTCAGACGGATAGGCGACATTTTTGTGTTTATATGAATTTTTTATAGGGAGGGCTTACTATGCCAAAAACAAAATTTCAGGAATTCATTTTTACTCTTATCACATCCGGTTGTATGATTTTTATCATGGGTGTTTATAATGTCGCCATCCACACCGGCGGACTTCAGGCTGCTACCTTCAAACACGCACTGCATTCTTTCCCATTGGAATGGTTCATCGGGCTTCTCTGTGCATTCTTCATCGCCAGCAAAACATCCAAATACTTTGCATTCCGCATAGCAAAACCAACTGACCGATCAATCTTTATCATCCTCTGCATCCAGACCTTCACAGTCTGCACAATGGTGCCACTCATGAGCCTGCTTGGAACCATCGAATCATCAGGAATCACTTCAAACCTAATTTTTATCTGGCTCCAGACCATTTGTCTAAATTTCATTATGGCTTACCCACTGCAGATTTTGGTTGTTGGTCCGTTCTACCGCTTCATATTCCGTCACCTGTTCGCCTCCACCAACCAAGGAATTAAATCTAAAGTCGAAAACGAAATGGAACAGCAGGGATTTGCAGAATAATCTATTGATAATACCGTATACTATAGTGCCTCCTGTGAGTTATCTATTTCCACACAGGAGGTCTTATCATTTATTCTTCCATATTTCTATTTTCAAATGTAACTATCATTTTCACACACCAGTCTTTCATAATCCAGAAATCCCCGAATATACATTTCTTTTGCCACAATCCCTTCCATAGCATTTTTCGCTGAAATAATTCTGTCCAATGCCTGCCACATCTCCTGTCCAGCATCTCTGAGGACTGGCTCCAGTATATCTATGTAATGATGAATTTCTGCTTCCAGAGAAAGCATCTCTGGATCCGATTCAAGAAATCTTTCCAGTTCCTGCTGGTATTCTTCATAATAACATTCAATCAATTCTCTTCTCATATCCGGAATCCCCCTTATATATAAATCAGTTCCTGCTTGATGATTTCAGCAGCCCGGTTGCGGATATTGTTGCAGTAGCGTACCCATTCCATAGGATTCTGTCTCTTCAGTTCCTCGGTAACTCCCTCCGCACTTCGCATTTGAGCTTCAATCAGCTCAAAGCGTTCCTGTGCCTGTTCATTCATATCTGCCAGATAGCTGTCCAGTCTGGTGGTCAGAAGAAGATATGTATAAGTTCCAGATTTATGTTCTTTCAGATATTTCTTCCGAAGTATTCCCCAGAATCCAATCGGTCTGGTTTCCTCCGGATAGTAAAGATTCGGTAAATAATAGTCTCCCACTTTTGTGTATTCGATTTTCATAATGATTTCCTTTCGCTTTTCATGAAATTGTCATGTTAAATGCGTAGGATGTGCAGTTTTTCATTAAAATCTTTTCACATAGAAGACATTAAGTGCTTGATACCCTGTGACTTTGCTTGTGTGTGGTAAAGAAGCAATAGAAGTGTAAAATTTTTTGCCGTTCCTATCCGGCACTTGCGCAAGGTGTCGGATAGGTCGGGCATTATTCGTCGGGAAGTTCTACCTTGCCGACAAAGCTGTAATAAATATCAATGTCCTGTCTGCGTGTGCCGTTCTCGTCATAGCTGCACTCATGGACAACGATTTTTTCAATAAACTCCCGCAGCAGGGTGTGGGTCAATTCCTCAAAGCTGGTGTACTTGCGGACAACTTTCATAAACTTTTCCGCATTGACCGTGGCTTCCTGTGCCTTTGCAAGTTCCGCTTGCAGTTCGGCGGCACGGCTCTTGACCTGTTTCTGCTCGGCTTCATAGTCTGCGGAAAGTTCTGCAAAGCGTTCATCAGAAATACGCCCGGTCACGCTGTCCTCATAAA
Organism: Ruminococcus sp. RTP21484sp1_RTP21281st1_A8_RTP21281_210402; assembly: GCF_040914025.1. Taxonomy (NCBI): domain Bacteria; kingdom Bacillati; phylum Bacillota; class Clostridia; order Eubacteriales; family Oscillospiraceae; genus Ruminococcus; species Ruminococcus sp. RTP21484sp1_RTP21281st1_A8_RTP21281_210402. Next base: position 10,544 of record NZ_JBCPGE010000068.1, on the reverse strand, counting down.
GCCGCTTGAAGATAGCAGACAGTTCCGCAATTCGCTTTTCGGCTGCGTCCAGTTCCTTTCGCTTGGCAGCGTTGCGGCGTTTGCCACCGTCCTCGTTCTGCTCGATCAGCAGCTTCATAAACTGCTTTTCGTGCTTGGCTGCATAACTTGTCACTTTTTGCAGATTGGCAGTCACACCCGCTGTCAAAAGGTCGGTGCGGATAAAGTGTGCAGTGCAATCGTGGGTACGCTTCTTGTAGTTGCCGCAAATGTAGCAATCCTGTTTTCGGGTTTTGTTCTCATATCTCTGCTGATAGAGGACGCTCCCGCAATCGGCGCAGAACAGCAAGCCGGAGAACAGACCGACTTCATCATAGCGGTTCGGACGCTTGCGCTGCTTGCGTAATTCCTGCACACGCTCCCATGTGGCAAGGTCAATGATAAGCTCATGGGTATTCTCGAAAATGACCTGTTTTTCTTCGGGATTTTCCACGCTTGATTTGACCTTGTAGGACACTTTCTCGGTCTTGAAGTTTACCGTATGCCCCAGATATTCCTTGCGTTCAAGGATATGGACGATTGTGTTAGTCGCCCACTTATAGGGATAATCGGGGTAATAACGACGGGTGCTGCCCGTTCTGCGGTATTCCAATGTACCCGGTGTGGGGATTTGCTGCTCGGTCAACACACGGGCAATTTTGGTTGGACCGTTCCCGGCAAGGCACAAGCTGAAAATCTGCTTGACCACTGGGGCGGCTTCTTCGTCCACGATAAAGCGTCCATCCTCGCCTTTGAGATAGCCATAGACCGGCTGACTTGTGATAGGCTTGCCACTCATGCCTTTGCTGCGGAAAACTGCCTTGATTTTCTTGCTCGTATCTCTCACCATCCATTCGTTGAAGATATTACGCAGAGGGGCAAAATCATTGTCGCCCTATGCGCTGTCCACTCCATCGTTGATAGCGATAAAGCGAACACCCCTTTGCGGGAAAATCATATCCGTATACATTCCCACTTGGAGATAGTTTCGCCCCAATCTCGACATATCCTTGACAATGACCGTTCCGACTTTCCCGGCTTCAATGTCCGCAAGCATGGCTTGAAAACCGGGTCTTTGGAAGTTCGCACCGGAGTATCCATCGTCCGTGTACCATTGGAGATTGGTAAAACCATTCTATTTTGCGTAGCTTTCCAAAATACGCTTTTGGTTAGAGATGGAATTACTCTCGCCCTGCAATTCATCTTCATGGGATAATCTCGGATAAAGGGCGGTAATAAGGTTTTGGGTTGTCTGTCTGATCATGGTTTCCTCCATTTCCGACAGCCAGCCCCGCTATTCCGTAAAGGAATTATATCACACGGGGCGGCGGTCGGTGCGGTCATTTTTGTTCTGTTTGTTTTCTGTCATAGGCAACTCCTTTCATTTCAGCAGTTCTTTCAATCCGTTCAGCTTTCACTCCGGATATAAGCGAAAGGATTGTAGTGCATTGATTTTTTAAAGTTAATGATGTTCAGAACTTTTACTTTGTACCCGTTCTTTAACAGCATTTTCCCACACTCCACAAGCACCGTTCCTTTCGGATCAGTGACAACGTAGGAGCTGTGCATCTGCATCAGGTTGGGTTTCACAAAAAAGCGAGTCTTGCCGGAACCGGAACCGCCGATAACAAGAATGTTTTTATTTCTTGCATACTTCGGCTGCTTTGGTCTGCCCGACATCATCAGCCTTTCCGTTTCTGTCAGTATGACATTGTTCTCAAAGACCGGATCGACATAAGGCTCTATATCCTTTGCATTTCCCCATGAAGCGTTTTGTCAAGTGCTTTTTTGAGTTATTGACGCAAATTATCGTGAAAGTGCGAAAGTGCAAAGTGCAAAGGGTCTGCGTTTTGCACTTTCAGCTTGCGGGTTCGGGTGGTTGCTTCTTCTTGATGAAGTTGTACCATTGACCGCCGACACGCCTTGCGCCTAAAATGCCGCCCATGTTGCGCTTGGCGTTCTGTACCGTCCTCTCGGATATTCCGGCTTCGACTGCGGCTTTTACAATGTCCTCGCTGGCAAGCTCTTTCCCGTCTGCAAGCAGGTCAAGTATCAGCCTTTCGGCTTGCTCGGTTTTGGTGGCGTTGTTGCCGCCCGCGCCGGACAGCAGTTCGTCGGCGGTGATGTCGTATTCGCCTATCCACGAAAAGCCCGTTTCCGGGTCAAGGCAAAAGGCAACGGGCTTGCCCTCCGGCGCAAGGGAAGATTTGTCATGGACGATAACGCGCACATTCGGCTCTCGCTTCACGCGCCCGATCAGCAGGACGCTCCTTGCTGCGGCGCGGAAGTCGATAGAACCTAAGCCCCGGTATGCGCTCTGCCCTCCGGCAGCTTTGTTGAGATGTCCGATAAGGATAACGGCGCACCCGGTACGCTCGGCAACATCGGCAAGGCGGCGGAACATGGGGCGCACTTCGTTTGCCCGGTTCATGTCGGTCTTTTCGCCCATGTACGCCTGTATGGGGTCAAGGATAATCAGCCGCGCCCCGTTCTGCGTGATTGCCTTTTCTATGCGCTCGTCGGAGAGGGTAAGCTCCCGCTTGGCTTCATCAATCACAAGTACCCGGTCAAGGTCTGCGGCGGCTTCTATCAAGCGTGGCTTGACGGTATCGCCCAGCCCGTCCTCGGCGGTCTGGTAAATTACTTGGAATGGCGGCAAGGGCTTCATTCCCGGCAGCGTTCCCCCGGTGGTGCAGGCGGCGGCAAGGCGTAGGGCAAAAGTGGTCTTGCCCTCGCCGGGATTGCCCTGCACAATGGTTACTTTCCCAAAGGGAATATACGGCTCCCATAGCCATTCAACGGTCTGTGTGTCAACCTCGCTCATGCGGATAATCTCAACGGTTTCTTCCTGCGGCGGCTCTTTCAAGCCGTAGATTGCTTCCCGCAAATACTTCCCGTCTGTGATTTCTGCCCGGTGCTGCAATACCTCGTTCCAGTCCTTGAAAAGAGGGATAAGCCGATGGACGGTCAAGCCCTCCGGCACAAGCTCTGCAAGGCGGCTGCAAGCGTCGTTTCCGGCTTGATCGCTGTCAAGGCAGAGGTACACGGTCTTGATGTTCGGACGGTCAGAGAGAAAGCGCAACAGGGCTTTTTCTCCCACGCCGCCCAACGCCAGATAGCTTTGCTTCTGCCAGTCCTTTTTGAACAGGCAGAGGAAAGATAAGAGGTCTATCGGGGCTTCAAAGACAAACAACCTTTCGTCCTCGCCACGGTAGCAGAAGTTAAAGGCTTTGTCGCTGCCTTTCACATCAAGCCGAAAACTCCCGGCTGTGCCGCGCTGATGGGCGTATCGCGGTATGCCGCTTTCATCTCTGCCGACAAATACGGCGTTATGGTGGGCGGCTTCCTCGTAAATATCCCCGGTGGAAAAGAAAAAGCCCGTCACATCTTCATCAATGCGGCGGGCTGCTGTGAGGTAGTTCCTCGCTATGCGGTTGTCGGTGCTGCGGGGTGGCAGTCGGAAGTCGGATAGGGGCGCGGGGCTTGGTCTGTCCGGCGGCGGGGCGGCTCCTTTTTCGCCTGTCAGCAGTTCAACGGCTTCGGTGAAGCTCTTGCCGAAAAACTCCATGACAAAATCAACGGGGCCGCCGCCTTTGCTTTGGCTGTGCCTGTACCATTTGTTTCCCCGGATAGTCAAGCTGTCGTGCCGCTTCCAGCGGTATTCATTTCCGGCACGGGTAAGCTGCTCGCCCTGTGATTGCAGGAAAGAAACAAGGTCGGCTTGGTTGGCGCGGTCTATCTGTTCTTGGGTGTAATACATAAAAGTTCAACTCCTTTCAGCGGTCTATATCATGCCGTTTGGTGCGGCTCTGCGTCTGCTCCGGTTGGTCGGCGCGGAGTGCAATATCCACGCATTTGCGGATTTTTTGAAGCTCTGAAACATTGGTGCGGGTATCTTTCAGTTTGGTATAATCGCTGTCCCTCTGTGTTTTGAGGTCAGCATATTCCTGTTCCCATTCCGCAATAGGCAAGGTCTTTGTTCCTTTCGGCAGATTTGCATGGAGATAGCGACTTGCTGCGTTCCATAGGGTCAGCTCGGCGCGGTGGGCTTCCTCGTACTTATCGCGCTTGTTTGTCCAGCCGTTTTGCAGCTTTTTCAGTTCATCGTGAATGGGCTTGTACTCTGTGTAGTTCTTCCCGTATTCAATTAGCTTTTGCAGCTTCTTCATGCGTTCCTCGGCGGTTTTCATTCCCTCCCGGATTGAATAGGCTCTATCACTGACAGAGGAAAGAGAAGCGTCCAGCTCGTCAAGATTAGAGATACCATGCTCGGAAAGATAGTTGACCGCTGCCGCTATGGTTTTCAGTTCGTCGGCTGCGTGTTGGTGCTGCCAACTTTGCGAATACTTCCGGCTCTTTTCTCTCTGAACGCTCAAATACTTCATCAACAGATTTGCAAGGTTGGGAGATTGCGGCGGCTGCTTCGGGGCGGTTTCCCACACTTTGAACAGGTCGGCAATCCATTCTTTGAGCTTCCCAATCTGCACCCGGATTTCCCGTATAAGGCGGTTTGCTTTTTGGATATTTCGGTTCAGTTCGCCTTTCTCGGTGGCTACACCTTTCTTCTCCATCTGGCAAGCCGCCACGCCCATGTGGACGGTGGGTATCTCGTCAATGCCGCGCTCGGCGTTGCTGCGGTGGTCGATACGCTCCGGGCTTCCGTTTCTCTCCAAAAAGTCGTTGGTATAGTCAGCCCACGCCTTGCGCCACAAAAGGGTGTTGTCCTTGTCGTTCCAGCCTGTAAGGTCAATTTTGTGCGTCTTGTATCTGCCGCTTGGCAAGCGGATACGCTCACCGTTTTCATCAAGGTCATATTCCTTTTTGGATTTCGCCGCCCACGCGCCGCGCCCGTCAAGGGGGCGCATAGTCAGCATGATATGACAATGGGGATTGCCGCTGTTGGTGTCGTGGATAGCAAAATCCACACACATTCCTCTGGAAACAAATTGAGAGGAACAGTATTCCCGGACAAGCCGGATCTGTTCCTCTCTGGATAATTCTATGGGGAGCGCCGCGTCAATCTCTCTGGCAAGCTGGGCGTTCCCGGCTTTCTCGTAAAGCTCCACGCTGTTCCACAAGGTTGAACGGTCAGAGAATGAGGGTGGCGCGTGGGGCGGCAGCATGATTTCTGTATGGACAACGCCGCCTTTGCGGGTGTAGTCATGGGTCATTCCGTCCCATTCGTTTGTCAGCTTTTCGCCGCTTCGGTAGGCGGCTGCGGCAACGGCTGATTTGCCTTTTCCTCGGCTCACAATGCCGATGTTCCAATGGTAAATGGCTATGGGTATCACCTCCCGGATAGGATAATAAAACCCGCAAAAAAGGTACAGACGCCAACGGCGGGTGTACTGTTTTTGTGGGTGTGCAGGGATAGCCGCAAAGCGGCGCAAGGGGTGCAGCCCCTTGTTGCGGCAAAGCCGCCATATCGGAGCGCGGGGAAATCTCCCTGTGCGGAGATAAGCCCTCGGCAGAGCGCACACGCCCGCAAGGGTGTATAAGTGCGCCCTTAGTTCCTAAGGGATTTTCAGCTTGTCGCTCCCTCGGCTCGTTTTTTCAGATATTCCCGCGCTGGTTCACTCGTCAAGGCAAGCCGGAGAAGTGCTGTGGCTTCCTCGTCGGTCATGTTCTTTGCTTCCGGCACAATGCTTTCAAAGACTGCGCCCCGGACGATAAGGCGGTGGCTGCGCGTTCTGCGTTCCTCTTTGGATAACTTCTGACGCAACATTTTTTCCCGGTTCTCAAACTGCCGAATTTTCTTCTTTCCGTCCTCAATCTCGGCGGTCAGTTCTTCAAAGGTTTTTGTTCTCGGTTTCGTCATGGGTGGTCGCTCCTTTCTGCCTGTCGGCATAGAAAAAGGACAGTCGATTTTCTCGGCTGCCCTTGTGGGTGGCTATTCAATTTCAGTCTGCTGTTTTCAAATATATAAAATAGCTTGCTGTTCCGCCATAGCCATTTTCAGTATTCCATTCAGCTGTTACTTCATAAATATATCCGCCCAGTTTAAGAGTGAGTACGTTTCCAACAATAGTTACATCTTCGCTGTTTGTAGCAGGCTCTCCCCAATGTTCGTCACTCCAGCACTGCACACTTAAAATTGTATCTGGGTCTTCTGTAAATCTTAATGTAGCTGTTGTTTCTGTTGTTTCAAATGGCGGGGACAACAGATCCTTGCACTCTAACGGGTGTGGGCTATCAGCTATTGTGCTTTCAGCAGTTCCGTCAATATTTGTTTTTTGCCACGAATAAGTTCCTAATACTGCGCCGATAGCGGTTTCGTCACTCACAACGCTTAATGTGGGCGGTTCTTCCAAAATTATATTGGCAGTCCCAGAGTTTAGTAATTCATTTGCATAGCTGTTGAGTGCTTCACATGGCTCATATTTTGTCTTATAACCGATACCGTCAATGACAATAAATGGGTTATACGCCATAATATCTGTTTGTGTACCGTCTACCATAGTCAAGGTAAAAACAACGCCTTGTCCATCATACTCTGTGTAAGAATTATCCTCATTATAGACAACAACATCATTCAAATATTCAACTAATTCTTGGATATTTTCAATCTCAATCGTTTTGTCTGGCGGTGTTAATAACACTTTAGCGGAAACAATCTGCGCTGCGTCCAAATCCTTATACGGTTTTTTCCCCTGTTGTGAAAAAAATACGATTACCGCGATACCTACTAAAATGATACAAGCTATTGCAATCATCAATCTCTTTTTTCTCATGGAACAAGCCTCCTGTTCTTCTCTGTTACTTGTATAGACGAAAAAATTGAAAGGAAGTTTCACTATCTATAAATATCATAGCACATGGTTATGAATAAATCCACCTCATTTCAGCCTGTCAGTGGCCTTGTTTTCTCTGGCAGACCGCCGCGCAGCTTCCCGCCGTTCCTCGTTGTATGGGGCGGTCAGACGGAAAGAGAAACGCCCCTTTGCAATATCAAACTCCATGCAGTCCGTTTCGGGGTCTGCGTCGGTCTGGCGGCACTGGTCGGGGTGCTGTCCGGCGTAGGCGGCAAGCCGCTTCTTTAAGTCGGTGTTGTGGGTGCGGATATGGATAAGGGGGTCTTTCTCGTCAAACCAAATATCGGTGGTCTTTTCCTGCTTCGTAAGCCCTGTTCTCATAAACTCTCCTTTCTGCGCCCCTGTTACGCAATAGGGGCATTTTTCGGGTGTTTTTCCCGGCTCTTGACTTGGGGAAAATGAGGATTTTCAAATAGAAACCGCCCGGACAGGGAATGGTTCGTCAGGGCGGCTGTTATCGCAAGATTTCTGCTTTTTCCGGCTCTTGACCGTCAGACGCGGATAAACGCGAACTGTCGGCAAGCACCAGTTTGAGCAGCTTGTCGCGGAATGTTTCTGTGCTGCTGTGATTGAAAAATAACTCCGCAACAATGGTCTGCCCGTTCCTCTGGGTCGTGATGATGCTGTCGGGGGTCTGTTCTGCCATAGGCGGCTCCTTTCTCCGGGCGCAAAAGAGGGATTTCCCGTAACTCGGAAAATCCCTCTTGATTGACGGTTATTCTGTTTTACTGTGTGGGCTGTGCGGCGGCTGCCTGCGCCTTTCTCCTTGCCCGGTATTCCCGCGCTTTCATGCGGTCATACTCCCGCTGCTTTTCAAGGTTTCGCGCCCGGTACTCCCTTGAATACTGCCGGTGGTAGGCGCGGCTCTTTTCCTTTTTGGCTTCTTCGATTTCCTCCCGCATTTGCCGGATTTCCTACTCGGTCGGTTCTGCAAGCTGTGTCACTTCATTCTCAAACTTGCCGATATAATTGAAATATATGCTGATGTGCTGGATTGCGTATCTCGCCCTTTTCTGGTCGCGCTCATGCACTTCAATCCGGCTGATAAACTCGTTGAGAATGGCGGGTGTAAGGTCGGTAAAGGCGGCATGGCGTTCCGTCAGCTTCAAAAACTTCTGCGCCCGTCCTCCCGCGTTCTCATAAGCGGATAGCTGCTCCTGGAGCGTGGCAAGCTCCGCTTTCAGCGCGTAGTATTCTTCCGAATACTTCTGCGACATCTGCTCATAGCGGTCTTGTGAGATCGTGCCGAGGGCGTTGTCCTCGTAGAGCTTATTCAGCACCTTGTCAATCTGTTCAAGGCGCGTCGTGATTTGCGGAATACGCTTCTGTTGCTTTTTAGTCTGGTCGGTCTGCTGCATGGCAAGGTTCTTTTTCACTAAGGCTTCAAACTCCGCCCGGTTGCTGATAGAATAGTCCTCGATTTTCTTCAGCACTTCTGCGACGGTCTGCATGAGCAAGTCCGCGTCCATGATGTGCGGGGAATGGCATTTGGGGTTCTTGGCTTTTCCCTTGTGGTACTCGCTGCAATAGGCAACATGCCGCTTGCCGCCGTTCCGATAATCTATGCGAATGTGCATTTTTGCGCCGCAGTCCTTACAGAAAAGCAAGCCCGACAGAGGGTGGATTTCCCCGTCCCCGTTGGGGCGTTTGACGGGTGCGTTTTCCAAAATCCGCTGTACGGTTTCAAAATCGCTGCGGCTGATAATCGGCTCATGCACATTTTCTGTGATGTGCCACTGGCTCCGGTCTACATAGTGGTTATGCTTATCCCGGAAATGCTTTGTAGTCTTGAAGTTGACTACATCGCCGCAATACTCCTGCCGTGTGAGGATATTGGTCAAGGTGGCTTTGTTCCACTTGCAGCGGTTATCCTCGTTGAGCGTCTTATTTTTACAGGTTCCCCGCCCTCGGTCTTTCATGTAGAAAGTGGGGGTTGGGATTTGCTCCTGTGTCAGATATACGGCGATTTGGTTGCGGTTCTTCCCGCCGATAAACAGGCGGAAAATAAGGCGTACAACCTCGGCGGCTTCTTCGTCGATTATCCAAAAATCCTTGTTGTCCGGGTCTTTGACATAGCCGTAAGGGGCTTCGGTGACAATCGGCTTTCCACTCATGCCCTTGGTCTTAATGCCCGTTTTCACTTTCTTGCTGATGTCCTTTGCGTACCACTCCGACATGATGTTGATAAAGGGCGCAAACTCCAATGTGTCGGGCTTCTCGCTGTCAATGCCGTTGTTGACCGCGATAAAGCGCACATTGTTCCGTCTGAATATCTCCATCGCGTTGCCGACTTGGAGATAGTCGCGCCCCCAGCGGGTAAGGTCTTTCATAATGCAGACACCGATTTTCCCGTTTTCCACATCGTCCATCATGCGGGAGTAGGCGGAACGGTCAAAAAACCTGCCGCTTTCGTCATCGTCAATGTAGTGCCGGATATTGGTTAGGTGCTGCCCTCTGGCATAGTTCTCCAAAAATATTTTTTGGTTCTGTATGCTGTTGCTCTCGCCGCCGTCCCTGTCCTCGTCGCCTACGGAAAGGCGGGAGTAAAGGGCTGTAATTTTGCTATAATCAGTCATGTGCATAACCTCCTGTGCGTCCATGTATGTGTCATTTACACTTAAAATTATGCACTCCACCTTGCGGAACCGTACTCTACACCCTGCCTAAACTTCTTGGCATTCTTAGCTTTGAAATACACCACAAGACGGAGCGCAACGCCGCCCACAATACTGACCAGCAGATCTTTCGGGAAAAAGCTCGGCAACGGATTGGAAAACAAATCATTCATCCCGTTCATGGCTGCCATCATCTTATCGGAAACGTTGCTCCCCGGCGATACACGCCACAGCCACGCTATCTTGTCACAAAAATACCCTGCAAGAATATACGGGAGATTCATAAGAATGAGCTTCTTTTTATCCACGCCTGCGGTCTTAGCCTTCAGCGTTTCGGGAATGGCTTTTAAGTCTTTGACAATACCGTCTATAATCTTACTCATAGCGACTGCCCCCTGTCTTTCTGGTGTTTCCTTGCTCTTTCCCTGTTCTTGTCCTTTCCAAGCAGCTCCCTGAACTCTGCCAGCTTCTCCTTTACGGATACTTTGCCACGCTTCTTCTCATTAACTTTCACAAATTCCTTAAATGCCTGTGTGATCACATCGGCATCCTTGCCCTTGAAAAATACCATATACTTCGGCGGTTCCACCGTCTTGTCCTTTTTTACAGCAAAGTCAACATTGTATTTCCTTGCCACTCGTTCAAAGGACTTGATGTTGTTATCCGTAACCTCAATACTCGAAGCTCCCATACCTTGACCGACCAGCTTTTTCACTGACATTTTTCCATGTGTTGCCTGTTGTCCGGCTTTTCGGCGCTCCAGATACATCTTCATGGCTTTTTTCAGTACATCGGCAGTCAGCCTTGAGGACTTGAAAACAAGGGCAAGCGTTTTCTGTGTAACTTCCTCCTGCATGGTTTTCCTCCTTGATTTTTTGTAGCTGTAATTCCGCTATGGTGGAACATACAGCCTGTGCAGTAAATACTTCATAAGCTCTCCTTCCACTTCTGGACATTTTGTCCAAAAGTTCCGTAATCGAGTAGGAGGCGGTGACTAACCGCCGTCCTCTCACAGCACCGTACGTCAGACTGTCTAACAATTAAGAAAAATGCTATAATAAAACTACCAAATACAGTATCGTAGGGGAATTCGTTATGG